>NZ_CAHJXD010000001.1 GCF_903644055.1 Sphingomonas bacterium
TTCGCCGAGATCGGCGACCGCGCCGCCGCCGAGGCGATGCGCGGCACCGCACTGACGATCGCGCGCGACGCGTTGCCGCCGCTGGAGGAGGGCGAATATTATCATGCCGACCTGATCGGCCTGCCCTGCGTGACTCGGTCGGGGGAGGCGATCGGCGCGGTGGTCGCGGTCGAAAATTTCGGCGCGGGCGACGTCATCGAGATCGAGCGCGCCGACGGCAAGCGCTTCATGGTGCCGATGCGGCCGGAGGCGGTGCCGGAGTGGAGTGCCGAGCGACTGGTGGTGGACGAAGCGTTCGTCAGCTAGTATATACAGACCGTATATACGGAGGCCGTGATGGGTGATGAATATCGTTCCACCTCGTTCAAGGCGGGCAATTCGGTGGCCGTCCGCTTTCCCAAAGCGCTTGGCCTGGATGCTGGAACCGAGCTTACGCTTCGAGAGGAACAGGGGCGCTATATCGTGGAGCGGACAGCCAAGCCTGTCACCAAGATCGATCTGACGGGAATCTATGGATCCATCCCGGGGTTGAAGCCGCTTTCTCCCGAGGAACGCGAGTTTGAGGAGCGTGAACTCGATTGGGAGGGGAAGCTCGTGAAGCGTGGCTGATCCCGCTTTTCTGCTCGACGCCAATATCTGTGTCTATCTCCTTGGGGGTGGCGCCGACGTGCTGCGTTCGCGCGTCGAGGATTGCGAGCCGGGCGCGCTGGTCACTTCCTCGATCGCATTCGCCGAAGTTTTGATCGGTGCCGTCCGCAGGGATGGTGTCGCCGAGGCGCTGGCGCTGTTTCGCGCCATCCCGCCCCTGCCCTTCGGCAGCGCGGAGGCGGAAGCCTATGCGCGACTTCCGTTTCGGCGCGGCAGCTTCGATCGGCTGATCGCGGCTCATGCGATTACGCTCGGCCTCACGCTCGTTACCGCGAACGAGAAGCATTTTGCGGGTGTTCCAAACCTGAATGTCGAGAATTGGGCTTTGCCGCAGGAACCCACGGCGTGAAAATCGAAACGCTCTTCGCTGTCATAGTCCCGCTCTATCTCGTGCTCGTCGCCTACGGACAGGTCGGCGCGCGGAGGCGGGGATTGGGTATGAGGATGCGGGCAGTCACCGGCGCGCTGCGCGTGCTGCTGCCGCCGGTCGCGCTGTTCCTCGCGCTGCTCTCGACCGGCGACGCCGTGCTGATCGCCGGCTGGGGGATGGTGACGCTGGGCATGGCGGTGGCGGGCGCGGTCGTCGCGGGGCTGGTGGAGGTGGTGGCGCCGCGGGTGGGGGCATGAGCTTCGCCGCGACTGTCCTGACGCTCTATCCGGAGATTTTTCCCGGGCCGCTCGGGATAAGCCTGGCGGGCCGCGCGCTGGCCGAGGGGACGTGGTCGCTCGGGACGGTGCAGATCCGCGATTTCGCGCGCGACCGGCATCGCTCGGTCGACGATACCCCGGCGGGCGGTGGCGCGGGAATGGTGCTGCGCGCCGATGTGCTGGCGGCGGCGATCGACAACGCCGCCGTCGACGGGCCGCCGCACCGGCCGATCCTCGCGATGACGCCGCGCGGCGCGTGTCTCACGCAATCGCGGATCCGCATGCTGGCGAGCGGTCCCGGCGTGATCGTCCTCTGCGGCCGGTTCGAGGGAATCGACGAGCGGCTGTTCGAGGCGCGCGGCATCGAGCAAGTGTCGATCGGCGACTATGTGCTGTCGGGCGGAGAGGTGGGCGCGCTGGTGCTGCTCGACGCTTGCGTCAGGCTGCTTCCCGGCGTAATGGGCGCGGCTTCCAGCGGGGATGACGAGAGCTTCGAACGGGGCCTGCTCGAATATCCGCATTATACCCGGCCCGTCGAATGGGAAGGGCGCACGATCCCCGAAGTGCTGCGATCGGGGGATCATGCGAAGATCGCCGGCTGGCGCCAAGCCCAGGCCGAGATCGACACACGGTCACGGAGACCGGACCTTTGGGCGCGCCATAGTGGCGCGCGGGTCCAGCCTCCCTCTGGCGCGCGGCACGAGAAGGACGAATGAGATGAATCTCATCCAGCAGATCGAGGCCGAGCAGATCGCCGCCCTCATGAGCAAGCGCGCGATCCCCGAATTCCGCCCGGGGGACACGCTGAAGGTCGGCGTGCGCGTCGTCGAGGGCGAGCGCACCCGCGTGCAGGCCTATGAGGGCGTGTGCATCGCGCGTTCCAACAAGGGCATGGGCTCGAGCTTCACCGTGCGCAAGATTTCGTTCGGCGAGGGGGTCGAGCGCGTCTTTCCGCTCTATTCGCCGAACATCGATTCGATCGAGGTGGTCCGCAAGGGCGCGGTGCGCCGCGCCAAGCTCTATTATCTGCGCGGCCGCCGCGGCAAATCGGCGCGCATCGCCGAGCGCCGCGACAATCGCACGACGGCTTCCGAGGGCTAGCTGTTTGATCCCATGCTTTGATGGTGCATCATTCACCGTTAGCTGGAGGAAGCGCTATGGGCCGGGTCGACGGGAGCGCCACGACGACTGAGGCGGTCCGTCGAGCGATACAACATAGTCAGAAGAGCTTGAGGGCGTTGGCCAAGC
>NZ_CAHJXD010000002.1 GCF_903644055.1 Sphingomonas bacterium
TCGCGACGAACAGGCGTAGCTTGCCTTCGGCGGTCTGCACCTCGGCGATGTCGATATGGAAGTAGCCAATCGGATAGGTCCCTTCGACAGGCTCAGGACAGGCTTGATCTTGCGCTTCGGTTCCCCTTCGACTTCGCTCAGGACAGGCTTGTCGCCTGCCACCTCCGGCAACCGGCTGATGCCGTGGCGTTGCAGGCAGCGGTGCAGCGACGAGCGCGTCAGATGCGGGATCGTCGCCTGGAGCGCGAAAGGCAGTCGTCCAGCGGTAGCAGAGTGTGCCTACGGAAGGCGACGATGATCGCTTCCTCCCTGATGGTCAGTACCGTCGAATGCGCGTCCTTGGGACTGGTCCTTGACCGCGGTGCGCTTCTTCCACTTGGCAACGGTCTTCTGGTTGATGCCGTAGCGCTTGGCCAGCACTCTCAGGCTCTTGACTATGCTGTATCACTCGAAGAACCGCCTCTGTCGTCGTGGCGCTCCCGTATAGAACCTGTCCCATAGCGCATCCCTCCAGTCGCCCGCGGAGATGCACTATCAAAGGACAGGATCAAACACATAGGCTGGATTTGGTGGGTCGGGTCTGAGGTGGACGCAGGACTGTCATTGAGCAGCATCACATTGTGCCGGCCAGCGCAGCAGAACGGCTACGTTGACAGCTTCAAAGGTGGCCTGCGCGACGAGTGGCAGTGACTGTTCTCAACGCAGTTGTTGGCGAAGCACCCGATTTCTTGCTTCTCGATATTGCCATCGCAGCCTTGTAGGACGCCAAATAGCTCAAGCGCCATGTCCTCCTCCAAGGTTAGCGGGTCATACTCACAGGAGTAAGCCGGAACGAGCCCGGCGTCGTGCCGCGCTTGGCTGGGTCGAAGAGATACGACAATTGTCCCTGCACGTACCAAATCTTTCCAGCATAGACGTCCACGCCGGTTGGGGCAGCGACGCCTTCCGCTAGCGTATGGATCTCGGCATGGTCGCCCGAGACGCTGACCCGATCGATATGCCCGTCCCCTTCGGCGAGCGCGAAATCCAGGCCGCCGATCGGCCGCATACCGTCCGGCGAGACGAGGGGGCGTGAAAGGGTGAGTCTGGTGACCTTGCCCGCCTTGCCGTCTCGGCCGACTTCCACGCGATACAGCTCACCACTGCGGACATTGTTCAGATAGAGATTGCCGTCGCCGCCGAACGCGATGCCGTCCAGCCCCCCGCCCTTGGGGGCGTTCAGAATGGGATCGCTCAGCCAGGTCTCGAGCGCGGTCGCACCGGGCCGCCAGCGATAGACCTGCGGCGCGCCGGTATCGGTGACGAGGACGGACCCGTCCCTGGCAACCGCCATGTCGTTGCAGACCGGCTTCTCGCCCGGCAGCGGCAGGCTGACCTTGCCTTCGCCGGTGCGCAGGTCGAAACCCTTCAGCAGATGCCCGGCGTCGGCGCCCGTCACGACCAGACCTCGTGCGCTGAAGTCGTTGGTGCAGACCCACAACATGCGGTTCCGCTTGTCCGCGAGCACGCCGTACAGGGAACCGGCGCCATAGGCGCCCGGCTTGATCCAGAGCTCGGCCTTGCCCGTCTTCATCGACGCCCGGACGACCCCGCCGGTCATGCTGCCGGCATAGGCCGTCCCGTCCGCGGCGATCGACACGCTCTCCGGGAAAAGGCGGTCGCCCGGCAGCGGAATGGCTTCGGGCGTGCTTGCGGCCGTCAGCAGCATCAGCGGGAACAGGACGCCCAGCGCCCGTGCGGTTGACCTCTTCATTCAGCCTCCTTTTGAACGAGATGATCCTCGCCGTTGCCTCCGGGATCAGGCAGCCTGCTTCGTCCGGCGCATCTTGGAAATACGCAGGTCGCCGGGAGACAGGCCCTTGACCAGGTTCAGCAGCGAATTCACCGCCATGATCTTGATCTGGGGCATCTGGCCTTCCCACGGCTTCTGATAGCCCGCGAAGATCGTGGTTCCTTCCATCGTCGCGCTGATGAAGAGTGCCACCATGCAGCATTCCTCCTCGTCCAGCCGAGGATTGACCGCGCTGACGGCGGACGCGATTCCGCGCTGCGCGCGTGCGTAGAAGTCCTGGACGAGCGCGTTGACCTTCTCGTCATGGTTGGCGAGCGCCCAAAGCTCGGGGAAAAGATTGGTCGTCAGCTTGGAGCGGATGTCGTCCAGCGTGAAGGCGATCATGCGGCGGAGGCGCTCTTCGGGCTGATCGACCGTGCCCTCGCGCAAGCCGGCGGAAATATCGGCATAGCCATTGAGGATGGCTTCCAACAATTGCTGGACCAAATCTTCCTTGCGCGGGAAATAATAGCTGAGATTTCCCACCTTCATGCCGCATTCCGCCGCAATCCGGCGTAACGTGAACGCCCGCGATCCTTCCTCGACGAGCACGCTCAACGCAGCCCGAAGGATGTGCTCGATCGTCTCCGTGCCGCACGCATAGGCGCCCGGTCGCACCCTTATACGCAGCGGCGGGACGCTTTCCTGATCCTGCTCCATAACTCCATTTTCCTTTTGCGGAGTCCGCCCATGCCATCGAAACAAGCTTATGCAAGTCTGCGGTCCTTGATCTCGATTAGATGCGAATTGCTCCGGTTAGTTCCGTGCAGGCGTCCCTTGCGATGGAAAAAGCTGTCGTAACGAGGCAGGCGCCTTGCACGTGCGCACAAGGCGCTCGACCAGCGCGGCGCGCAGTGCCTTCAAAGAAGCGTCGTTCAGCGCATGCGGGCGCTCGCGCGCCACTTCTTCCGCGGTGAAGGGCGGCGCATCGGCGGGCGCGCTCGCGCCGCCGAGATCGAAGACGACATAATTGAGGAGGTCGGCCAGTTCCGCATTGTCGGTGATGCGCGAGTGGGAGACGTTCGGCAGCCGGATCAGATAGGCGCGCGCGTCGGGCCGACAGAGGAAATAGCCGACGCGGTCGCGCAGCACGGGCAGCAACGCCGGCGCCGAATTGCCGGTGATGCCATGGCAGCCGCCGCAATTCTCGATATAATCCGATCGCGCCTGAACGGGATCGGCGATCTTGCCGACCGCTCCGCTCGCGATCGCCGCACCGGCGGCGCCGCAGGCAAGGAAGATCAGCGCCGCGAGGCGGATGTCCGCCATGGCTTGCTCCTATTGCGCGGCACCCACCAGCACCGCCGTCGAGCAATGATATTCCATGCTGCTCGTGCCGAAGCACCAGATGATATTGTTGTTGAGCTGCTGGAGGTAGAGCTGCGTCTCGCGATCGGTATTGTCGCAGCCGCACTGGCCGCACGCCGGCTTGCCGCAGCAGTCACGATAGGCGATCAGATAGGCCTTGCCCTGATCCGGGTTGATGCAGGTGCCGACCCAGGAAATCGGCGACGGCTGCGCGCCGGCCGGGCAGGCGTTGACCGCACCGCCGCAGCAGGAGCAGAGCGAGCCGTCGATCGCGCAATAGCGCCAGTAATCGCACTTCGTATCGTCCTTGGTCTGCGCGCTGCGGGCGAAGCTGGTCTTGGCCTCCACCGAACGATCCGGCTTCTGCGCCTCCGCCCGGCTGACGGGCAGCAGCGGGAAGGCGGGCGCCGCGACCAGCACGGCACCCAGCTTCGTCAGCAGGCCGCGCCGCGAGCTGGACCCCGCGAACCGCCGCAGCAGGCGTTCGCCGATGACGTCGGCCTTCGAGCTGTCCATATTCTGCCCTTCCCTGAAATAGTGACCGCGCTCAGGCCTTGACCTTGAGCCCGTTGATATAATCCTGCACCGAACGCAGCCCCATCTCATGCGCTACGATGAGGCTCTCGAGATGTTCGCGGCTGTTGACCAGGCCCTTCGAAAGCACCGTCCCCGCCGCATCCATCAGGACGGCGTGCGGCAGCTTGTCGACGTGGAAGGCGTGGCCGACTTCGGGGCCGTTGATGAACCGGTAATTTTCCAGGCCCTGCGCGGCGATCATCCGACGCTGCACCTCCACATCATCGTCACCGACGAAGACCAGTTCGACGCGCTCGGCCTTGGCAAAGGATTTGGCGGCAGGGATGAGGTTCTTGCACAGCGGGCATTCGGCCGAGACGAACATCAGCAGCCGCATCGCGGCGCCATGCAGCGCGCCGCCGATTTCCACGGTTTTGCCGTCGAGCGCGGTGAGGTGGAGATGGGGCGCGGCATCGCCGACGGCCGGGCCGCGATCGTTGGTCAGCGCACCAGCGGGGGCCACCCGCATGTGCAGCACGCCGACCTGCCTGGCGAGCGCCAGCAGGCCGACCGAAAGGCCGAGGATCACGAGCCAGGACAGGCTCTGCGAGACGAGGAGGGCAGTCAGCATCGGCGGCGTCCTTGTCGATGAACGTGTCGGTAGGGCGTAGTCAGGCAGCGAATGGCGATGAGGCCGAAAGCGCCAGCAGCGCATCGAGCAACAGCAGGAGCAGGCAGGCGGCGATGCCGGCGGCGGCGGCCAGCGCCAGGCTCACGACAGGCAGCGCACCGGGCGCGAGGAGCAGCGGCAGCAGTGCTGCGGCGAGCAGCACGTTGCGGAGCACCAGCGCCCGGTGCAGCGACTGCCGCAGTCCGCCGAAGCCGCAGCCGCAGTCGATATGGCTGCGGCCGCGACGGATGTTCTTGTCCATGGCAAAGGCGAAGATCAGCAGCAGCACGGCCGCGGGCGCGGCGGCATAAGCGGCGGGCCGTCCGCCGACGAGCAGCGCCGCGCCGAGCAAAAGTTCCGCCCAGGGCAGAAGCGTCGCCGCCGGCCGCACCAGCGGCGCAGGCAGCAGGCGGTAGTTGGCGATCACCGCCGGCAATAAAGCGCGATGCCGTAACTTGCCGAAGGCGGCCCAGCAGAACAGGATCCCGATGCAGGTTCCCGCCGCCGCGCCGAAGGAAAGGGCGAGCATCCCGAGCATCGCCTCAGCCGCCGGTGATGGTCGAGGGCGTCGGCTTGGGCGCGGCTTCGGCCAGCGGCGCGGTTGCCGGCGTACCGACATCGGCAACGTAGATCATGCCTTGGCCGGTCTTCTCGATCTTGCGCTTTTCTTCCATGGTCTTGGCGTCGAGCACGTAGGTGGTGCCCTCCTTGTCGTTGACGAAGATCAGCGGCGCCGCATCCTGCGTCACCTCGATATTGTTGACCGGGCTCTTCAGGGGGCGGCGCTTGACCACCTTGCGCTGCGCCAGATCGAGATCCCAAATCTCGTCGCCGCCTTCCTTGTGCGACCAGAATTCACCCTTGTGCATGAGCACGAAGACATGACCGCTGAGCTTGTGCATCGCCATCAGCGCGCCGCCGCCGGGAAGCCAGTTGACCACCAGCGGCCTCGTCTCGCCCTTGGGGACGCCTGCGGCTTCCTGGATCGAGAAAGGTGGCGCGATGCTGGGCGCGGGCCCCATCGTCGCCTCGTAGACCAGCCCCGAATAGCTGATGAAGATCGTCCGTTTCTTGGTCTTGTCGTAGACCGAGTTGCTGAAGATCGGATCGGCGGTCGCCGAGAAGAAGGGTGCGCTGTGCGTGATCTTCGGCTTGGCCGCCGTTGTATCGACCGTGGCGAGCGAACCGTCCGAGCAGAGCGCCGAGAAACCGACGCCGGGATTGGGGATCAGGCTGGCGCAGCCGGGCAGCTCGATCGCCCGGACGAACTTGCGCCTGACCAGATCGACCATGTTGACCGACGAGGCCGGATCGTAATTGTAGACGTAGGCGGTGCTGCCGTCGTCGCTCAGGATGAAGTTGGTCTTGAAGCCGCCGACGATGATGTGGCCGGGTATCGGGATCTCGGCTTGCAGCTTCAACTGCGTCGTATCGTAGATCGCGACGAAATCCTGGCGCGTGCCGCGATCGCTCTTCGTCCAGATCGTGTCGGCGACGTAATAATATTTGCCGGCGGGATCGATCGCGATGTCGGCGCGGCTACTGTTGTCGACTTCGCCGCGCATCTTGCCGGTGGCGCCGTCGAAGATGCGCGTGCCGCCGAGGCCGTAGCCGCCGCGGACATATTCCCACTGCGGTTGCGGCGGAAGCATCGTCAGCGTGGTCGCCTCTTCGGCCTTCAGCTCGGTCGGCTGCGGCTGGGGGGGCGCCGGCGGCGTCTCGGTGACCTGCGCCGAAGCCGCACCGGCGACGAGGATCGCCGCGCTTGCCAGCAGAGCCCGCCATGTGGAAGCTGCGACCGTCATTGGCTCACCCCTCGAATTCGTTTCACCGGCAAAGGCTGGACGATCGTCAAGAGTTCGTCAAGCGACATTTTCCGCCGAAACCGGTCCGCTGGAAGGTCGCGCGCTTGACCAAAGCTTGAAGGATGACCTAGACCTTTTCCGCCCATGCGCGATCCGGCGAGGGCGTGCTGGAGATGCCTGTGAAGCCTGTCGTTCCTTTGCTTGGCGCCATGATCGCTCTTGCCGGACCAGCGAACGCGCTGCCCCCGGCGCAGCTTTTCGCGCAGCGCTGCGCGATGTGTCATCAGGCCACGGGCGCGGGGTTGCCCGGCCAATTTCCGCGTATCGCGGGCCGCGCCGCCAGCATCGCGCAGAGCCCGGCGGGCCGCCATTACCTGGCGCTGGTCCTGCTCAACGGCATGGTCGGCACGATTTCGGCGGACGGACGATCGGTCAGCGGGCTGATGCCGTCGATGGCGGCGCTGCCCGACGGCGACATCGCGGCGATCCTGACGCATGTCCTCACGCTGGGGACGCCCGCGAAGGGCAAGAAGCCCGCGGCCTTCACCGCGGCGGAGATCGCGGCGGTGCGCAAGGAAGGTGGCCTCTCGGCGACCGCGGTCGGAAGCGAGCGCGCCAAGCTCGCGGCGAAGGGATTGCTGCCCTAGCGCAGCGCGAGATCGAGACGCGTCACCGGTGCCACGATGCCCGATCGCGCGAAGGCCGAAGCAATCGCGGCGGCGAGGCATATGCAGCAAAGCACGGCAAGCGCCGGGAGACCGTCCCAGCCGACAGCCATCGCGCCGAGCGGCGTGCCCGCCGCGGTGGCGAGCGTCTGAGCGAACCATACGTTACGGCGCTGCTCCGCTCCGGAGCATAGCGCGATGGCCCAGGCGGAGAAGCGGATGGTCGCGAAGGTCGATCCCGCGTTGAACAGCGCCATCGCTCCCGCATAAGCGGTCAGACCCGATGTCGCCGGAAGCAGCAGGGGCATCAGTATCCCACCGCCGCAAACCAGTGCCGTGATCCATGGCTCCCGACGCGGCGCGCTGAAGGACGCGAGCAGGGCGGCCGGCGCGCTGGCCAGGGAGGCGGCCGCGATGGCCAGGCCGGCCACCGCTCCGTCGATATGCAGCCCCGCCCCGACGGCGCCGATATAGCTCCAGACCATCATCGTCGTCGCGATCAGCAGTACGGCGGCGAGCAGCGAGAAAGGGGGCGGGGGGACGGCCGCTCGGCACGCTCGCTCCGGCGGGCATTGCGGCTCGGCGTCGGCCTCCTCGCGTTCGAGGAGCGTGAGCAGCGCGATGGTCAGCGGTGCCGCGGCAAGCATGGCGATCGCCGTCGCCGCGCCCCATCGCGCGCCCACCAGCGACAGCGAAGCCATGACGACGGTCGCGAGGAACTGCTGCCCCAGCATGATGATCCCGATGGTACGGTGCGGTCGTTCCTTGGCCGCCGCGGCCGCGGCGCGATCGAATAACAGCCCCATGGCCAGGCCGAGCAGCAGGCGCAGCAGCAGGACGCTGGGAAGATCCCGCGCGAGCGCCAGGCTCAGGCTCGCGGCGACGCCGACCATCGCCGCTGCGAGCGCCGCCGGATGCCGCGAGGCGAAGCGCGCGCGGCAGCAGAGCAAGGCGCCCGCGCTGAACCCCAATTGCCCCGCGCCCGTCACCCAGCCGAAGCTCGCCAGCGATACGGCGCCTCTATCTGCCAGTTGCGCCAGGAAGATCGGCTCGATGCCTGCGTGAAGCATTGCCAGCGTCGCGACCGATCGGTCGCGGGCGTTGCCCCAAGAGATCGCCATCCAATCGCCTCCGTCGCCAGACGAGCGCCCGTGACGCCCGGCCTTCGACGGCATTCTCCCCGCGGGCGGCGCGTTTTCGCGCACTCGCTCCGAATCGGATCATTCCGCGAATCCGGTCAGTGCGCAAGCAACTCTTGGGGAACGTTCGGATAAGCATCGACCAGAGGTCCCAGCGTCTCGATCAGCGGCTGCAACTTGTCCTCGAATCGCCGCCAATGCGCGACCGCATCGGTGAAGATCGGGGTGCGCACCTGCTCCGAGCTTGCGGTGCGGACCGCGCGCTCGTTCTGCCAGAAGGACAGGCACGCCTCCTCGAAGGGCAGGTCGAGATGCGCCAGCAGCCGCTCGACCTCGCGGCGCGTGTCGGCGACCATGCGCTCGTAGATCACGCGATGGACGGCGCCCGGCGCGGCCGCGTCGAACGCGGCCATCGATGCGACATAGTCCCGATAATAGCGGCCGACCTCGATCAGATCGTAGGAGAAGGCCTGGCCGCGCGCGAAATGCTGCTTCCAGGCCGAAAAGCAGCAGCCGACCGGGTGGCGCCGCGCATCGATGATCTTCGCGTGGGGCAGGATCAGCTTGATCAGGCCGACATGCTCCCAATTGTTCGGCATCTTGTCGATGAACAGAGGTTCGCCCGTCCGCCGGTGGACGCGGGTGCGCTCGATATATTCCTCGCCCAGGCGCAGGCGATCCTCGGGCGTGAGCGAGGCGACCATCGTAGGAAAATCCGGAAACTCGCCCTCGTCGACGCGCGATTTCAGCCGTCCGGCGATGATCATCATCTCCGGCAGCTCCATCGTTCCTTCCACCTGGCTGTGGCTGGCGAGGATATGCTCGACCAGCGTCGAGCCGGATCGCGGCAGGCCGACGATGAAGATGGGATCGGGGGCCGGGCAGCCGCCCTCACCGCGTTCGGCGAGGAATGCGCCGGTGAAGGTCTTCGCGGTCGCCTCCGCCTCGGCGGAAAATTCGGCCGCGTCGTGCGGCACCATCGTACGGCGCAGGCGGTTGCCGCGCTCGTAATGGCGGAAGGAGCCGGCATAGTCCTTCGCATCCTCCAGCGCCTTGCCCAGCGCGAAATGGAGATGGAAGATGTCCTCCTGCCGATCGGAGCCGAGCGTATCGAGCGCGCGTTCCATGGCGGCGATGTCTTGGCCGCCCAGCTTCACGGTCTTGAGGTTGGCGAGGCTCCACCACGCTTCGCCCATCGCCGGCTGGTAGGTCACCGCCTGGCGATAGGCGTGGACGGCATCGGCCTGCTTGCCCAGCGTCTTGCGCACATGCCCCAGGTTCTGCCAGACCTGCGGCTGGCGCGGGTGCAGCGCGAGCAGCCGCTCGTAAATCTCGCCCGCCTGCTGCTGTTCGCCCAGGCGAACCAGCACGGTCGCCTTCAACAGATCGTAGCCGGGATTCTTCAGCGGAGAGGTGACGAGAAGCTCGGCATGCGCCAGCGCCTCGGGCAGGCGGTTGTTCTGGAGGAGCAGCCGGATCAGGAAATCGCGCGCCAGATCGAAACCGGGGGCGAGCTGCACCGCGCGTTCGACCAGCGCCAGCGCCTCGGTCATGTCGCCACGCCGCCAGTGGATCTCGCCCAGCAGGCGGCTGGCTGCCGGGTCGTCGGGTTGCCGCTCGAGCGACGCCTTGAGGATCGTCTCGCCGGCGTCGAGGTGTCCCTCGTTCATCGCCACCGCCGCCTCGAGCAGTTCGGGATTGCGCGAGGAAGCGTGAACGCCGGACAGATCCGCGCGCCAGGCATCTTGCGCGCGGCCCGCCTTCCGAAGCTCGCTTGCCAGCAGGAACCAGTCGGCGGCGGCCGTCGGCTGCTGCCGGGTCAGGCTTTCCAGCGCGGCGATGGCCTGCTTGGTATCGCCCGCCGCGCTCGCGGCCCGTGCGGCCTCCCGGATCGCCTCCGTCGCTACACCGATCATCCTCTTCGACGCCCCGCCTTGCCGCACTTGCGAGGCTAAGACGCGCGTCAAGCTTTGTCGATGAGGATCGAAAAGACACGGGGTGGGCATCTTCGAAAAAGAGGCCTCCATGCTGCTTGACAGCGACACATTCATGACGAGTATGCAAACCTTGACGGTCGCCAAACAAGGACTCATGTCGTCGATCAACGCTCGATATGCGAATGATGTGAGGGGGGCCGGAGACGGTTTTGTTCGGACGGATCGGCCGGCCGGATGGGGAGCCAAAGGCAAGAGACTTAGGGATCTAAGCGCGCCGCGACGGGGAGAGGACAAGGAGAATGGCAACGTAGCAATCAGGGGGTTCGCAGATGAAGAGCATGGCGATTCGGTGCCGAAAAGGGGGCGCTTTGCTGTTGGGGACGACGACGTTCCTGACTCCATTTCTCGTCGGCGGGCAGGCCCCGGCGCAGGCGGTGATGACGGTGGCATCGGCCGATCCGGCTCCGCCGCGTTCCGATCAGCAGGGCAATGCCGATACCGGCCTCGGCGATATCGTCGTGACCGCCACGCGCAAGGCGGAGAGCATCCAGCAGGTCCCGATCTCCATCCAGGCGCTGGGCGCACAGAAGATGGAAGAGAGGCAAGTGAAGGGGCTGACCGACGTCGCCGCCTTGCTTCCCTCGGTTTCCTTCGCCGGCCTGGGGCCGGGGCGCACGACCCCCTATTTCCGCGGCATCGTTCCCGCGGGCGGCAATTACGCCTCGGTCGGATATTATCTGGACGATATGCCGATCACCGGCACCAGCCCGCCCGATATCCACATCTACGACGTCGAGCGCGTCGAGGCGCTCTCCGGTCCGCAGGGCACGCTGTATGGCGCCGGCTCGCTGGCGGGCACCCTCCGCTTCATCACCGTCAAGCCCAAGTTCGACAAATTCGAGTTCGGCTACGATCTCGAGGGCAACAAATATGGCGGCGGCAACTTCGGCGGCCAGGCCGAATCCTACATCAATGTCCCCGTGCGCGACAATATCGCGATCCGCGCTATGGGCTATTATCGTCACGATGGCGGATATATCGACAACAAGCCGAACAACGGCAAGTTCAATGACGGCAGCTCGTCGACGCTCACCTTGGGCGACAACAATCCGGCGACGTCCTATACCTTGAGCAACGCCTCGATCGCCAAGGACAATTACAACCCGATCTACGAATATGGCGGCCGTATTCAGGCGCTGTGGGAAATCGCGCCGGGCTGGAGCATCACGCCGCAGATCACCGCGCAGCGGCAGATCGCTTATGGCTATTTCGGCTATGATCCGCGCGTCGGCGACCTGCAGGTGCATGATTATGATCTCACCCGTCAGGACGACAAATGGTTCCAGGCGGCGCTATCGATCCACGGCCATATCGGCGACTGGGACGTGGTTTCGTCGACGGGCTATTTCAAACGGAAGACCAACCTGCGCAACGATTATACTTATTATACGGTCACTTATGATCGCTTCGGCTCGGGATACGAAAATTATCTGCAATTCTTCGACAAGAATAGCTGCACGGGGTCGGGTGCGACGTTCAAATGCAACAGCCTGATCAACCCGACCCAATATTTCCATGCCGTGACCAATAATCGGGAGATCACGCAGGAAGTCCGCGTGACCACGCCGAAGCATTGGCCTTTCGACATCACCGTCGGCGGATTCTATCAGGGCCGTAAGCAGGAGAACAATACCTATTACGCCATCCATGGCCTGGATCAGATCGCGGGCTACACCAGTACGGGCGGGGGCGACAGCAATCCGGCGGGTTTTGGCATTCCGGTCGCCAACGGCGGCACAATGATCCTCGGCTCGCCGGCGGTTAAGAGCGATGGTTTCTACATCTCCGAAACCGACCAAATATATAGCGACGAGGCGATCTTCGGTGAAGGCCATTACAATATCACGCCCAAATTGAAGATCACCGGCGGCATCCGTTACTTCTGGACGAGCTACAAGACGCTCGGCTTCAACGGCGTGGCCGGCTCGGCCGCGAACACCATCACATCATTCTTCGTGCCGACCGGAACCTATGGTTGCCCGATACCGCTGCCGGCCGAGCGCCTGCAATGTCTGAACTCGAACTTCGCCGCCAAGGACGAGGTCGGGCGATATTCGGAACATGGCGAGACGCACAAGGCCGCGCTGGATTGGCAATTCACGCCATCGAAGATGGTCTATTTCAACTATTCCACCGGCTTCCGTCCCGGCGGCTTCAACCGGCCGCTGCGCATCCGCAACATCGGCGTGGCGACCGTGGCGCCGTTCAAGTCCGAAAAGCTCACCAATTACGAATTGGGCATCAAGACGACGTGGAACAATATCTTCCGCTTCAACGCGGCGATCTACTTCGAGCAGTGGAACAATATCCAATATGGCGTGGTGGTTTCGGGCGCGCAGGGCGCGGGCATTACCGGCAATGCCGGCAAGGCCCAGGTCAAGGGCGTCGAATATGACGCCGATCTGAGGCTCGGCAAGTTCACCGTGTCGACGTCGGGCGCCTATAACGACGCCAAGCTGGACGGCAACTTCTGCAACTTCGCGTTCAATGCCGCATCCTTGTCGATCGCCCAATTGGGGAGTTGTACGCTGGGCGCGATCGTGCCCGGTTCCAGCCCCCCGACCCCGCAGGTCGCCGCGGCCGACGGCACCCGCCTGCCGCGCCAGCCGAAGTTTAAGGGCACGAGTTCTATCCGCTTCGACAGCAGCCTGGGCGATTATGGCGTCTATCTGCAGGGTGCCGCACTCTACCAGACCGGCGCGACGCAGGACTTGAACGTCTTCAACGATGCGTTGCTGGGTGACACGAAGGGCTTCGTTTCCTTCGATTTCTCGGGTGGGTTCAAGAAGAACAATTGGAGCGTCGATCTCTTCATCCAGAACGCGTTCGACAAGCGCGGTCAGTTAACCAAGAATACCTTCTGCTCGATCACCTTCTGCTCGGGCTCGTCGCGGACCTTCATCATCAAACCGCAATTCTTCGGGATAAGATTTGGCCAGAAGTTTCAGTAGAAGACGCGCCGGGCAGTGACGCCGGGGCTCGACGGCTGGTCGGGAGTGAGACGCTGACCTTGCGATTCTCACTCCCTCATCCGTGTCGTCACGCAATGTGGCTGGCGCCGATGGCGATGCTCGCGTCGCTGGCGGCGCTGCCCGGTCCGGCGCGCGCGCAGGAAGATCATTCGGGGCTGACCAGGGCGAGCTTTCGTCGCAACTGCCTGCTCTGCCACAGCGCCGCGGCGCCCGAGGGCGTAGCACCCGAGATATTGTCAGGGCTGCACGCCTCCTCTCCCGGCGTCAAACCGCGGGATGCGATGCCCGGCGTCATCTGCCAGCGTCGCTGCGAAGCCTGCAAGGTTCCGGACCCTTCCGCCACGAAGTGAGGCACCTAGTCTAAAGGCTGTCCTGTCAAACTGAACGTCACCCCGGCCCTGAGCCGGGGCGACAAGAGATCAACGCCAACAGGACCGACTCTAACATGACGGGCACAACATTTGTCCTGCGCCCTGTCTGCAAAGCGCCGATCGGGTCAGGAGCGTCTCGCCTCCAGGCTGGCACGGCTGGGCGGATAGCCGAACTGCCGCCGGAAAGCGCGGGAAAACTGGCTTGATCCCGCAAAGCCGCTGGATACGGCAACCGCCGTTACGGAAAGGCCCGTGGTCCGCAGCAGCTGGTCTGCGTGATCCAGCCTGATACGCAGGTAGGTCTTGCCCACCGTCTCGCCCACATAGCGCAGGAACAGGCGTTCGAGCTGGCGGATGGACACGCCGGCGGTGGCCGCAAGGGTAGGGCGATCGAGGGGATCTTCGGCATGGGTATGCATGGCAGCCAGCGCTTGGAGGACGCCTTCATGGTTCACGCGATAACGCTCCGCGAGGCCCAGCCGCTGCGATCTGTCGGCTCGCCTGGCGCTCGTCCGGATGAACCAGTCGCCAACGCCGGCGGCGAGCGCATGGCCATGGTCGCGTTCGATGAGTTCGATCGCCAGATCGAGGCCGGCGGTGCCGCCCGCGCAGGTCAGCCGCTGGCGGTCGATCACGTAAAGACTGGCGTCGAGATCGAGAAACGGGAAGGCTTCACGCAAGGCGGGCTCGTGCTCCCAGTGGATCGTGGCGCGATACCCGCCGAGCAGGCCGGCGCGGGCAAGAAGGAACGGCCCGCCCGATACGCCGGCGAGCGTTACGCCCCGCGAGGAGAGCTGTCTCAACCAGGCGAACGTGGCGGCGTCGCAGAAGGAAGACGGATCACCGGCCGCGAACACGAACAATGTATCGCATGCCAGCGCATCGCCCACCTTCGCGGATGCGACGATGCTGGCCCCGTTCGAGGCGACCGCAGGCGAGCCGGCGAGCGACACGTGAGTCCAGCGGTAGAGTTCACGCCCGGCCAATTTGTTGGCGGCGCGAAACGGCTCGATGATCGATGCATAGGACATGAGCGCGAAGCCGTTGACGAGCAGCAGCCCGATCTTACGCAAATCGCTTCGTCCGAGTTCGATGTCGCAATTCGTCATGATTGCGTCGCTTAGCGGTAAACAATGCCGCTCGAAAAGCGATAGTTTCCTATAAGGCAAACCTATTTCCGGCAGGTGGACGATTTCTCCGCGCTATTCGATCTTCGGTCTCGCGGGGA
Organism: Sphingomonas bacterium; assembly: GCF_903644055.1. GTDB lineage: Bacteria > Pseudomonadota > Alphaproteobacteria > Sphingomonadales > Sphingomonadaceae > Sphingomonas_I. The sequence continues at coordinate 14,503 of NZ_CAHJXD010000002.1, forward strand.
ATGCGTTGACGGGCCATCGCCGATGGCAACGGGCCTGGCGCGACGCGCAGCCCAAGGATAGCTACGATGTCATCATTATCGGAGGTGGCGGCCACGGCCTCGCCACCGCGCATTACCTGGCCAAAAATCACGGCATCACCAATGTCGCGGTGATCGAAAGAGGCTGGATCGGCGGCGGCAATGCGGGCCGCAACACGACGATAATCCGCTCCAATTACGGCCTGCCGGGCAACGAGCCTTTCTACGAATGGTCGATGAAACTGTGGGAGGGGCTGGAGCAGGAGCTCAATTACAATGCGATGGTCAGCCAGCGCGGCGTTCTGAACCTCTACCATAGCGATGGTCAGCGGGATGCCTTCGCCCGGCGCGGCAACGCGATGCGGCTGCACGGTGCCGATAGCGAATTTCTCGATCGCGACCAGGTTCGCAAACTCGCCCCCTTCCTGAATTATGATTACAGCCGCTTTCCCATTCTGGGCGGCCTGCTCCAGCCGCGCGGCGGAACCGCGCGGCACGACGCGGTCGTCTGGGGCTATGCCCGGAGCGCCTCCCAACGGGGTGTCGATATCATCCAGAATTGCGAGGTTACCGGCTTCCTGACCGATGCTTCGGGCGCGATCACCGGGGTCGAGACCAGCCGCGGCAGGATTCACGCCGGCAAGGTCGGAATGGCCGTCGCCGGCAACAGCTCCCGCGTGGCGGCACTGGCCGGCCTGAGCCTGCCGATCGAGAGTCACGTGTTGCAGGCGTTCGTCAGCGAAGGATTGAAGCCGATCATTCCGGGCGTCATCACCTTCGGCGCCGGGCATTTCTATATCAGCCAGTCGGACAAGGGCGGCCTCGTCTTCGGTGGGGATATCGATGGCTATAACAGCTACGCCCAGCGTGGGAATCTCCCGGTCGTCGAGGATGTCTGCGAAGGCGGCATGGCCGTCATGCCGATGATCGGCCGGGCCCGCCTGCTGCGGAGCTGGGGCGGGACCGTCGATATGTCGATGGACGGCTCACCGTTCATCGATCACGGGCCGCTTCCGGGCCTCTATGTCAATGCGGGCTGGTGCTATGGCGGGTTCAAGGCCACCCCGGCATCGGGCTGGTGCTTCGCCCACCTGCTGGCGACCGACCGCGCGCACGATACCGCCGCCGCCTTCCGCCTCGACCGGTTCGTGACCGGCGATCTCATCGACGAAAAGGGCCAGGGCGCCCAGCCGAACCTTCATTGAGGCCATAGCCGCCATGCGTATTCCCTGCCCATTTTGTGGCGAACGCGACGCTCAGGAATTCGTCTATCGCGGAGACGCTGCTCCGCAGCGGCCGACCGACGACTCCGATTTCCATGAGTATGTCTACGTGCGGAAAAATCCGGCAGGGCAGCTTTCGGAGCATTGGTATCATGCCCAGGGGTGCCGCAACTGGATCATCGTGACGCGCGACACCCAAAGCCATGAAATCTTTGATGCTGTTCTGGCATCGGAGGCGCGGCGATGAGCCGCCTTCCGGTCGGCGGCCTCATTGATCGGGCGCGGCCGCTGCGCTTCACATTCGATGGTAAGGCGCTGTCCGGCTTTGAAGGCGACACGCTCGCCTCCGCGCTGGTCGCCAATGATGTTCGCCTCGTCGGCCGGTCGTTCAAATATCACCGCCCGCGCGGTATCCTGACGGCAGGCAGCGAAGAGCCGAATGCGCTCGTCACGCTGCACAGCGGGGCGTGGGCCGAACCCAATACCCGCGCCACGACCGTCGCGCTGCGCGAGGGGCTCGAAGCCAACAGCCAGAATCGCTGGCCGAGCCTCGCCTTCGACATTCTCGCGGTCAATCAACTGGCTGCGCCGTTGTTCGTCGCCGGCTTTTACTACAAGACCTTCATGTGGCCCGCCAAATTCTGGGAGAAGGTCTACGAACCGCTGATCCGGCGTGCGGCGGGGCTCGGCAAGCTTTCGATGGAGCCCGATCCCGACTTTTACGATCGGGAGCATGGCTTTTGCGATCTGCTGGTCATCGGTGGTGGACCGACGGGACTTGCGGCGGCGCTCGTCGCCGGGCGGGCGGGGCTCAGGGTGATCGTCGCGGACGCCGACACCCGCCCGGGGGGGCGCCTTCTTGCCGAAAGGCATGTGATAGACGGGATGACCGGCGACGCTTGGGCGGCGACGATCGCGGACGAGCTGGCCGCGCTACCCAATGTCCGGCTGCTTTCGCGCACCACCGTGTTCGGCGCGTATGACGGGCACGAATATGGCGCCATCGAGCATATCTGCGATCATGTGGCGGTGTCCCGTGGCCAGCCACGGCAGCGGCTGTGGAAGATCGTCGCGCGCAGGGCTATCCTTGCGACAGGCGCAATCGAGCGCCCGCTGGTGTTCGGCGGCAATGACAGGCCGGGCGTGATGACCGCTTCGGCCGTATCGACCTATGTGAATCGCTACGCCGCAGCCCCGGGCGAGGCTGGCGTCGTGTTCACGACCACCGACAGCGGCTGGACGACGGCGCTCGATCTGATCGCCGCCGATGTCGGGATCAGCGCCGTCATAGACCCGCGCGACACCTTGCCGGCCGCCGCCGGGGAAGTGCGTGCCAGCGGTGTCGAGATCATGGGGGGCGCCGTCGTCACCGATGTTTGTGGCAGGACGGTCAAGGCGGTGGACGTGCGCACCGCCGATGGCCGCTCGCGACGGATCGGCGCGGATTTCGTGGCGATGGCCGGCGGCTGGAATCCGGCGATCGGCATCGGCAGCAATCTGGGGGCGAGACCCGTCTGGTCGGATGCGATCCACAGCTTCGTGCTCGAGGCCGCGCCGCCGGGGATGCGTACAGCAGGGGCCGCCGCCGGGAAGCTGGATCTGACCGCGGCGCTGCGAACCGCCGTCGAGGCCGCGACCGTGATCGCCGAAGATGCCGGCAAGACCGTTGGCCCGATGACCTTTTCGACGAGCGATGATCCGGCGTGCATCACGCCGCTCTGGCATGTCGGCGCGCGCCGATCGAAGGCCTTTGTCGATTTCCAGCATGACGTGACGGACAGCGATGTCGCGCTCGCAGCGCGCGAAGGCTTCGTCTCGATCGAGCACCTCAAACGCTACACCACGCTCGGCATGGCGACCGACCAGGGCAAGACCAGCCAGTTGAACGGCCATGCCCTGCTGGCGACCGCGACCGGAAAATCGATGGCGGAAACGGGCACGGTACTTTCGCGCGCGCCTTATCTGCCTGTCTCCATCGGTGTCCTCGCGGGTCACCATCGCGACGAGAATTTCCGGCCGGTTCGCAAGACCGCCAGCCATGGGTGGGCGGTGGAGGCCGGGGCGATCTTCGTCGATGCCGGGCAATGGAAACGTGCGCAATGGTTCCCGTTACCGGGCGAGAGCGATTGGCAGGAGACGGTCAACCGCGAGGTGAACATGGCCCGCAGCGCCGTCGGCATTTGCGACGTATCGACGCTGGGCAAGATCGATGTCCACGGGCCGGATGCCGGGCGGTTGCTCGATCGTCTCTATATCAACACCTTCTCGGGCCTGCCGATCGGCAAGGCGCGCTACGGCGTGATGCTGCGCGAGGACGGTATCGTGATGGACGACGGCACCACCACCCGCTTCGACGAAGATCGCTTCTACGTTACCACCACCACCGTGAACGCGGCGAAGGTGATGCAGCATATCGATTATGCGCGGCAGGTGCTGTGGCCCGAGCTGGACGTTCAGGCGACATCGGTGACCGAACAATGGTCTACTTATTCAGTCGCGGGGCCGGAAGCCCGGGCGCTGGTGCAGCAATTGTTTCCGGCCAGGGATCTGTCGAACGAAGCCTTCCCGTTCATGGCCGCAGGCGAGCTGGAGTGGCAGGGCATTCCCGCCCGGCTCTTCCGCCTCTCCTTCTCCGGAGAACTCGCCTACGAAGTCAGCGTCCCCGCTGTCTTCGGCGATCGCATGATCCGCGCGATGTTCGAGATCGGCCGCCCGCTCGGAGCCACTCCCTACGGCACCGAAGCTCTTTCGGTGATGCGGATCGAAAAAGGCCATGCGGCTGGCAACGAATTGAACGGGCAGACGACGGCGGGCGACCTCGGCATGGGCCGCATGATGTCCAAGAAGAAGGATTTTATCGGCCGCGTCATGGCCGGCCGGCCGGGCCTGCTCTCGCCGGATCGCGCGACGCTCATCGGCTTGAAGCCCGCCGATGGCCATTCCAGAATTCGCGCCGGTGCGCATCTGCTGCCCCCCGGGGCGGCGGCCGTTGCGGCCAATGATGAGGGATATGTGACCTCGGCTGCTTTTTCCCCGACGCTTGGCCACCCTATCGCACTCGGACTGCTGGCGCGAGGCGCGCTACGGCATGGCGAAAGGATCGTCGTCCACGATCCGGTGCGCGGGGCCGATGCCGAGGCGATTATCTGCAATCCGGTGTTCGTCGATCCGGAAGGGGTACGCGTCCGTGGCTGAGGATCTGTCCATCTCGACTCGCAGCGGTTTCAGCCTGGCCACCATCATGGCTCGCAAGTCGAGCGATCCCGAAGCGCTTTCGCGTAAGATCGGCGTCCCCCTGCCGTCAGGTCCCCGGACCAGCAAGGCCGGTAGCCTGATGTTGATCGGCACCGGTCCGGGCGTCTGGCTCGCTTTCTCGGATAAGCCGGCGATCGATTCAGCCGAGCAGTTGCAGGCCCGGGTCGGGGCACTGGCATCGGTGTCTGATCAATCGAGCGCCTATTCGGTGCTTCGTCTCGCGGGCCATGATGCACGGCGGCTGCTCCAGCGCGGCGTAGCGATCGACCTGCATCCGAGCCAGTTCGGTCCCGGGCAGGTGGCCACCAGCATGATCGCACATATCGGCGTTATTCTGTGGCAGGTCGATGATCTGCCGACCTACGAGATAGCAACTTTCCGCAGCTTCGCCGAAAGCTTCCGCCACTGGGTCGACGTCACCGAGCGTGCGCTCTGATGTCCTGCCCAAAATGAATGACGAGACCATGATGACCACATCGCATCTGCTTGCGTTATCCTGTCCAAATCAGCCTGGAATCGTCGCACGCGTGACTGCGGAGATATTCAAAGTCCGTGGCGATATCCGCGAAGCCCACCAGTTCGACGACGGCGCGACCAACCGCTTCTTCACACGCATCGTTTTCACGCTTCCCGATGACCAGGATCCGGCCGTCTTCAGGCGCTCCTTCGAACCGATCGCCGACCAATATGACATGATATGGTCTTTTCGCCCGCTGAGCGTGCGCCAGCGTGTTCTCCTGATGGCGTCGAAGTCGGATCATTGTCTTGTCGATCTGCTCTATCGCCAGAGGATCGGCGAGCTCAACATGGATGTGGTCGGGATTATCTCGAACCACCCACGCCAGACCTATGTGGATACCAGCTTCGGCGATATTCCTTTTCATCATCTGCCGATCACGCGGGACACCAAGCAGCAGCAGGAAGCGCAGATCAAGGCGATCGTTGAGGAGACCGGTGCGGACCTCGTCGTCCTCGCCCGCTACATGCAGATCCTGTCGGACGACCTCAGCACGTTTCTGTCCAATCGGTGCATCAACATCCACCACAGTTTCCTGCCCGGGTTCAAGGGCGCGAAGCCCTATCATCAGGCCCATGCGCACGGGGTGAAGCTCATCGGGGCGACCGCGCACTATGTGACGGCCGATCTCGATGAAGGCCCGATCATCGAGCAGGATGTGGAGCGCATCAGCCACCATGACACGCCCGAGGATCTCGTCCGCAAGGGTCGCGATATCGAACGGCGGGTGCTGGCGCGCGCGGTCGCCTTGCATCTCGATGGCAGGTCCCTGCCGAACGGCGGCAAGACCGTCGTGTTCAGGGACTGACGGCGATGGCCAAGATCATCGATGGAAAGGCCGTCACACTGTCGTCCGCAAGATGCAGGAGCACCGGTCGCAGGACGCTTCGGAATGCGTGATGAAGCGCATCGTCCGGGATGCAGGCCGGGATGAGGCCGCGTGTAACGTCGGTAATCGGGCGATGAATGGGGAATGACAGCGAATCTGTCAGCGGCTAAGATCACCAAAGCAGCCGGCCGACAGGGGGTCATGATCAAGGTCAAAGCACAGACGGCAGCGCCGATCGACGACCTGACGACCGGTTCATCAGCGCCGGTGGTTCCGGAACGCAATTTGGAAAGAGCTCTGGGAAACCAGATCAGATCGCTTCGGCGTCAACAGGATCTTTCTGTTACCGACCTGGCAAGTGCGGCCGGAATTTCGACAGGCATGCTCTCGAAGATTGAGAATGGCGCGATCTCGGCATCGCTGGCGACGCTGCAATCCATATCCACCGTGCTCCAGGCTCCCTTATCCTCGCTGTTCGCATCCTTCGAAGAGCGGCAGGATTGCTCATACGTGCCGGTGGGCCGGGGGGTGACGATCGAGCGGCGTGGCAGCAAGGTCGGGCATGTCTATCAGTTGCTCGGGCATGTGCTGCGCGGGGACGTAGCCATTGAGCCCTATCTGATTACGCTGAGGAACGATGCCGCGCCCTATACGAGCTTCCGGCATAGCGGGATCGAGTTCATTTATATGCTGAAGGGAGAGATACGGTATCGGCATGGCTCGGAGGTCTATGCTCTGAACGAGGGCGATTCCCTGCTGTTCGACAGCAGCGCACTTCACGGTCCCGAGACGCTCTCCGGCACGGAGACCGTCTATCTCTCGATCATCATATATCCGCGAACCTGATGTGATCTACGGAGCCTTTCCTGCCACGAAAATCTTGTTCCTAGCATATTGACGCGGGAGTTGGCCTTGTCTAGCCTGAACCGGAACAGTGCTGGGATCTTCGAAATATGTGCGGAATAGTTGGACTGTTCCTTAAAGATCAGTCTCTTGAAAGTAGATTAGGCGAACTTCTCTCGGAAATGCTGGTCATCATGACCGGTCGCGGGCCAGACAGTGCTGGATTCGCCGTCTATGGCGAAGGCTCTGATGGTCAGATCAAATTGACCGTTCGTGGCGTTGACTTGGCCGGGCTTGCAGAATCGCTCGGTTCCGGTGTGACAGGCATATTGCGGGACACGCATCTTGTGCTGTCGGTTCCCGCTGCAAAGGAAGAAGCGGTGCGGGCCCAGCTCGCCGTCACGCGCCCGGATCTCGTCGTCACAGGGGCCGGGCAAAGGATGGAGCTCTTCAAGGAGATCGGCCTGCCTGTGGACGTCTCGCGCCGCTTTGGCCTGCCGAACATGGCCGGTACGCACGGCATCGGCCATACGCGAATGGCAACCGAAAGTGCCGTGACCACCGACGGCGCCCATCCTTTCTCGACCGGCTCCGATCAATGCCTGGTCCACAATGGCTCCCTGTCGAACCACCGGTCGCTGCGTCGCGTGCTGGAAGCCAAAGGACTGAGCTTTGCCACCGACAATGACAGCGAAGTCGCGGCCGGCTACATCACTTCGAAGCTTGAAGAGGGCGCCACGCTTGCCGAGGCGCTCGAGGCCAGTCTGAGCGATCTGGACGGCTTCTTCACCTTTGTCGTCGGTACGGAAAGCGGCTTCGCCGTCCTGCGCGATCCGATTTCCTGCAAGCCGGCGGTGATGGCCGAGACCGACCAATATGTCGCGTTCGGTTCCGAATATCGCGCGCTCGCGCGTCTGCCGGGTATCGAAAAGGCCCGTGTCTTCGAGCCGGAGCCGGCGCGTGTCTATGCGTGGGAGCGTATTTGATGCGGACGATCGACCTGGCCGTTACGGGCCGCCGCGCGCTCAATGCCGAACTTCACGCCTTGCCGGAGGGGACCAACGAAACGCAGTGGCGGGTGGAGAATCCCGAGGGCGCGCATGCGCTCGCGGTCGGTGTCGATGCGCCGATCACGATCGAGATCGTCGGGCATGCCGGTTATTATTGTGCGGGCATGAACAAGCAGGCGACGGTCATCGTCAGCGGCAATGCCGGCGTGGGCGTCGCCGAGAACATGATGTCCGGCAAAGTCCATGTGAAAGGCGATGTCAGCCAGTCCGCGGGCGCGACGGCGCATGGCGGCCTCCTCGTGATCGATGGCGATGCGTCGGCGCGCTGCGGCATATCGATCAAGGGTGTCAGCATCGTGGTGAAGGGTTCGATCGGGCCGATGAGCGCGTTCATGGCCCAATCCGGCACGATGCTTGTGCTGGGAGATGCCGGCGATGCGCTTGGCGACTCGATCTACGAGGCGCGTTTGTATGTTCGCGGGCAGGTGAAGAGCCTTGGCGCGGATTGCGTGGAAAAGGAGCTTCGGCCCGAGCATTTGCAGGAAATCGCAGATCTTCTCGCCGAGGCAGGGCTCGATGGATCGGTCAATCCCGCCGACTTCAAGCGATATGGGTCCGGTCGTTCGCTCTACAATTTCCACGTCGACAATGCGGCATCGTACTGAGGATCCGATAAATGGACGTGAACAATATTCCGAAGACGCTGCCGCGGCATTCGGCCACTTTCGATCCCTATACGATGTCGGAAATCCGCCGCGCGGCGGCGACGGGCATCTATGACATACGTGGTGCCGGCACGAAGCGCGCCCTGCCCCATTTCGATGACTTGCTGTTCCTCGGCGCGTCGATCTCCCGCTATCCGCTCGAAGGCTATCGGGAAAAGTGCGCGACCGACGTCTGGCTGGGCACGCGGTTCGCGAAGAAGCCCATCCACCTCCAGATTCCGGTCACGATCGCGGGCATGAGCTTCGGCTCATTGTCGGCGCAGGCCAAGGAGGCGTTGGGCCGTGGTGCGAGCCTGGCCGGAACCTCGACGACGACAGGCGACGGCGGCATGACGTCGGAAGAGCGCGGCCAGTCGAAGACGCTCATCTACCAGTATCTTCCGTCACGCTACGGGATGAACCCGGACGATCTGCGCAAGGCCGACGCGATCGAGATCGTGATCGGGCAGGGCGCCAAGCCCGGCGGCGGCGGCATGCTGTTCGGGCAGAAGATTTCGGATCGCGTTGCGCAGATGCGCAACCTTCCCAGGGGCATCGACCAGAGATCGGCCTGCCGCCACCCCGATTGGACCGGCCCCGACGATCTCGAGATCAAGATCGAGGAACTGCGGGAGATCACCGACGGCGATAAGCCGATCTACGTCAAGGTCGGTGCCACAAGGCCCTATTACGATGTGGCTCTGGCCGTGAAATCCGGTGCCGATGTCGTTGTCCTCGATGGCATGCAGGGCGGGACGGCGGCGACGCAGGAAGTGTTCATCGAGCATGTCGGTATCCCGATCCTCGCCGCGATCCGTCCTGCCGTGCAGGCGCTGCAGGACCTCGGGATGCATCGCAAGGTCCAGCTCATCGTTTCGGGCGGCATACGCAACGGGGCCGATGTCGCGAAGGCGCTGGCGCTGGGTGCCGACGCGGTCGCCATCGGCACCGCCGCTCTCGTCGCGCTCGGCGACAACGATCCGGCATATGCCGAGGCTTATGCCCAGCTTGGCACCGAGCCCGGCGCCTATGACGACTGGCAGGAAGGTCGCGATCCGGCCGGGATCACAACGCAGGATCCTGAACTGGCAGCCCGGCTTGATCCGGTCGCCGCCGGCCGGCGTCTCGCCAATTACCTCGCCGTGCTGACGCTCGAGGCGCAGACCATCGCCCGGGCATGCGGCAAAAGCCACCTGCACAATCTGGAGCCGGAAGATCTCGTCGCGCTCACGATCGAGGCCGCCGCGATGGCGCGCGTTCCTCTCGCCGGCACTAGCTGGATTCCCGGCGGCGGAGGCTTCTGACCTGTGTGAATAATATTGCGGGAAGCCTTGATTGAGGTCTGCGACTTGGGGGGTAACGATACGTGTCGATCGATTTGACGAAGCTCGCCGCAGATAAAGAGATCAAGTATTTCCTGATCTCCTATACGGATCTGTTCGGCAGCCAGCGAGCCAAGCTGGTTCCGGCGAGCGCGATCGCCGGCATGCAAAAGAATGGGGCGGGGTTCGCCGGCTTTGCCACCTGGCTCGATATGTCTCCGGCCGACTCCGATCTTCTCGCGCTGCCGGATCCCGAAAGCCTGATCCAGTTGCCGTGGAAACCGGATGTGGGCTGGCTTGCCGCTGATCTGTGGATGAACGGGAAACGGGTCGAGGCCAGCCCGCGTAATGCTCTCAAGCGCCAGATCGCGAAGGCAGCCGAACTGGGCCTACAGATGAAGACCGGCGTCGAATGCGAATTCTTCCTGATAACGCCGGATGGCGAGCGCATTGCGGATCAGGCCGATACGCAGAGCAAGCCCTGTTATGACCAGCAGGCCCTGATGCGCCGTTATGATGTCATCACGGAAATCTGCGACAGCATGCTCGCGCTCGGCTGGCAGCCATATCAGAATGATCATGAGGATGCGAACGGCCAGTTCGAGATGAACTGGCATTATGACGATGCTCTTCTCACTGCGGATCGACATGTATTCTTCAAATTCATGGCGAAGTCGATCGCGGAGAAGCATGGGCTTCGCGCAACATTCATGCCGAAACCGTTCATCAACCTCACCGGTAACGGCTGCCACATGCATGTGTCGCTTTGGCGCAGCGAGACCAATGCGTTCGAGGACGCCGCCGGCGCCGATGGACTGTCGGATCTGGCGCTCCATTTCATTGGCGGCGTCATCAATTCCGCCGATGCGTTGGCCGCATTCCTGAATCCGACGATCAACAGCTACAAGCGGATCAATGCGCCGCGGACCGCTTCTGGAGCGACGTGGGCACCCAATTCGGTGACCTGGACGGGCAATAACCGCACGCACATGATCCGTGTGCCTGACAGTGATCGCTTCGAGCTCCGTCTGGCCGATGGTGCGACCAATCCCTACCTGATGCCCGCGGCGACGCTTGCGGCCGGCCTGGACGGCATTTCGGCACGCCGTGATCCCGGTCCGCGGCTCGACATCAATATGTATACGGACGGTCATTCGATCGCCGACACCAAGAAGCTGCCGCTCAATCTGCTCGATGCGCTGCGGGCACTCGAAGCGTCTGCCGTCATGCAGGAAGGGTTGGGCGAGGTCGTTCCGGCCTATCTCAAGCTTAAAAACTCCGAGTGGAACGATTTCTGCCGGCATCTGACTGATTGGGAGCGTGGCCACACGCTCGATTGCTAGGCGAGGAGTGGTTCGCCCAGGCCGACACCATGGGGGGATGTGTTTTCTACCGCGTGATCGTCGAGGAAGCGGGTCGGTGGACGTCCTGTGGGTTGACGGGCCGGCTGGCCGGTAGCCATCCGACATCCCTATTTTCCGGTCGGGGAATCAAGCATTTGCAAAGCGATCAGGCCCGGAGCCTGAGCGCCGGAGGGGCTGCTCGAGGACGGCCTCAATTACCCCAAACTGCAAAATATTCCTGAGAAGAAAATCTGTTGACATGTCCGAATCGATCGGTATCAATCTGCCATAGTTGGTTTGTTCTTCAATCGCTGATCTTAGCGAACTAAAGAAGTAATTATACTAATAGATACCGGAGGGGAATGCTGACGCGGACACGATGCTAACAAGCGCGTGCCAGTGGGGAAGTATTATGTTATCTATATAGGGGGAATTACATGGCCGATCGTAGATTTCGCCATCGGGCCGTTGCGATACTTCTGATTGGCACAGCGGGTGTGTGCGCGCATTCGGCTTCTGCGCAGTCTGTAATATCCTCCTCTTCCGCCGCCAAGTCGGGCGAAAGCCAGACCGATAGCGCAGGAAGCGACGCGATTGTCGTTACCGGCACCCGCATTGTCCGTGACGGATATCAGTCGCCCACCCCGACCACCGTGCTCGGCGTCGAGGAGCTTCAGCGCAAGGCGCCGATAAACATCGCCGATCAGGTCAACCAGCTCCCGTCGCTGGCTGGAAGCTCCCGGAACAACACCAACAGCATCAGCGGTGGCGGCATCGGCGTGAACTCGCTGAACCTGCGTAACCTCGGCGTGACGCGCACCCTGATCCTGCTCGATGGTCAGCGCATGCCGGCGGCCACCACGGGCGGCGCCGTCGACGTCAACACGATCCCGAACAACTTGGTCAAGCGCGTGGACATCGTGACCGGCGGCGCTTCGGCGGCATGGGGCTCCGATGCGGTCGCAGGCGTCGTCAATTTCGTGCTCGATAAGGATTTTACTGGGATCAAGGGCGATATCGTGGGCGGCATCACCACCTACGGCGACGATCCAACCTTCAAGGCTTCCATCGCTGCCGGCACCCACTTCGCCGACGGTCGCGGTCACATCATGGTCAGCGGCGAAGTCGCCTATGACGACGGCATTCGAAAGATGCCGCGTTCCTGGTTCCGCGGCACCAAGCAGCTTTTCAGCCCGACCTATACGGCGACCAATGGCCAGCCCGAACTCCTCGTCCGCGAGAATGTCGGCTACACCACGCTGGCGCCCGGCGGCATCGTGACGGCGGGGCCGCTGCGCGGCCTCTATTTCGGGCCGAACGGCACGCCCACCCAGCTAAATTACGGCTCGATCGTTCGCGATCCCAGCATGGTCGGCGGCGACTGGCAGGTCACCGATTTCGCGACCACCACCGAAAGCCTGCTGCCGACCGTCTCGCGCCAGAACGCGTTCGGCCGCGCCAGCTATGAAATTTTCGACAATGTCGAAATCTATGGCCAGTTTTCCTACGGCCGGTCGAAGGTCAAGGAGTTGAGTTCGCCGCAATATCAATTCGGCGGGCTCACGATCCAGCGCGACAATGCGTTCCTGCCGGCCTCGGTTGTGTCACGGATGCAGTCGCTCGGGCTGACGAGCCTGACGATAGGCACGAGCAACGACGCGATCGGCCCGGTTCCCTATACGGGCACCCGCGAAATGTATCGGTATGTGGTGGGTGCGAACGGCAAGTTCCGCGCGCTCGGCACCGACTGGTCGTGGGATGTCTTCTACAACCGCAACATTACCGATCTTTACCAAAATTCGCGCGTCGGCGTGAATGCCAACTATGCCAGGGCGATCGACGCGGTGATCGGACCGAACGGCTCGATCGTCTGCCGTTCGACGCTTACGGACCCGACGAACGGCTGCGCACCGCTCAATATCATCGGCACCGGCGTCGCGACGCAGAGTGGCCTGAACTACGTCCTCGGCAATTCGGTCCTCAACAACAAATTCACCCAGCAGGAATATGCCGCCTCGATGCGCGGCGAGCCCTTCTCGACCTGGGCAGGCCCGGTTTCGGTGGCATTCGGCGTGGAGCATCGGAGCGAAGCGTCCAGCGGCACCAACGATCCGATCTCGCGCACGAACGGCTTCTTCTACGGAAACTACAAGCCGCTCAATGGCTCGTACAAGGTGACGGAAGGCTTCTTCGAAACCGTCGTCCCGCTTGTGAAGGATACCTCCTGGACCAGGTCGCTCGATTTCAACGGGGCGGTCCGCATCACGGATTACAGCACATCCGGCCGCGTCACGACGTGGAAGGTCGGTGGCGTCTGGAAGCCGATCGATGACATCACGCTTCGTATCACGCAGTCCCGCGATATTCGGGCCGGCAATCTTTCGGATCTTTATCAGGTGGGCCGGACGGGCACGATCTCGATCAACGATCCGGCGCGCAACAACGAATCCTACACGATCGTGTCGAGCACGGTCGGAAATACCGAAATCAAGCCCGAAAAGGCCAGATCGTTCAATGTCGGCGGCGTCGTCCAGCCACGCTTCCTTCCGGGCTTTTCGATCGCGGTCGATTACTTCTCGATCGACGTCAGAGGCGTGATCGCAACCCTGACCGCGCCCAACCTCCTCAATCTTTGCTACACCGGCGGCGATCAAAGCCTCTGCCAGTTCGTCGCCCGCAATTCGGCCGGATTGATCTCTACGATCACGCTGAAGCCGGTCAATCTCGCGCGGCAGAGGGTGCGCGGCATCGATTTCGAGGCCAGTTATCAGGTGCAGTTGAGCGATATTTCGTCGTCCTTGGGTAACGGGCGGTTTACGCTGCGCGCGCTGGCCAGCCATTATCTGCAAGCCGTCACGGATACCGGCATCATCGGGAACGTCCCGCAAGTGGCGCTGGGTGCTGCCGAAGGGACGCCGCGCTGGCGCTACCGGGTCGAGGGCACCTATTCCAACGAGCGCATCACCGCTTCGATCACCGGGCGCGGCGTCAGCTCCGGCGTTCTCTCGCCTATGTATATCGAATGCACCACCAACTGCCCGGTCTCGACCGCCAACAACCGGACGATCGACAATAATCATGTCGACGGCGCGCTCTACTTTGATGCGTCTTTCAGCGTGAAGATCACACCCGGTCTCGAGAGCTTCCTGGTGGTCGAGAATTTCACCAATAAGGATCCGGCACAAGTTGCCAGCGGGACCAGCGTCGCCGGCGCGCAATGGGGTGTCTCCGGCCTCTATTACGATCTTTACGGCCGCACGTTCCGGGCCGGCATCCGCTTCAAATACTGACCGATCTGAACAGGCTAGGCAGGGGTTTTCCGGGATGAGCCGTCTTTCAATCGCTGGCGCTCCTTCGATCATAGGGATCCCCGCCGCCGCCGCGCATAGCTTTGTCGAAGCCTGCTCGCACGGGCGCCGCCCGCGTGAGAAGCAGCAATCCCGGTAAGGAAAAAAGCAATGGACCTACCCTCGGTATCCCGTCGATCCCTGCTAAGCCTTATCGGGACGGTCGCCGGTTCGTCGGCCATGTATCAGGCCATGGCGGCAATGGGGCAGACGCAGGAGTCCCATTATACCGGCCCGCTCAAGCTGGACGGCGATCCCAAGGGGGCCTCGGTCGTCATCCTCGGCGCCGGGCTTGCCGGCATGACCTCCGCTTATGAGCTCAAGAAGGCCGGCTACAAGGTCACGGTTCTCGAATATCAGGACAGGACCGGCGGGCGAAACTGGTCAATTCGGGGCGGAGATACCATCCGTGAGATCGGATCGACGCAGAGGTGCGAATTCGATGCCGGCTTTTATCTCAATCCGGGGCCTTGGCGGATTCCGTACCACCACCACGCGATCATCAATTATTGCCGCGAATTTGGCGTCGCGCTGGAGCCGTTTCACCAGATCAACAACAATGCATTCGTGCACAATACAGCCGCTTTTGGCGGCAAGCCGAAGCGGTATCGCGAGGTCGAGAACGACTTTCACGGGCATGTCGCCGAGTTGCTGGCGAGGGCGACGAACCAGAGCGCGCTGGATCAGAGCGTCTCCAAGGAGGATCGCGAGATCCTGCTCGAGGCGCTCAAGAACTGGGGCGCCCTCGACAATCAGTATCGCTATGCCAAGTCGGAGCTGGTGTCGGAACGGCGCGGATATGACGTGCTCGTCGGTGCCGGCTCGATCCCGCCGGTTTACTCACAGCCGCTGGAACTCGACGAACTGCTGCAATCGCGGCTCTGGAGGTCGCTCGCGGGATCGCACAGCTTCGATATGCAGCCTACCATCTTCCAGCCGGTCGGCGGCATGGGCAAGATCGGCGATGCCTTCGCGCGGGAGATCGGGCCCGGCGTCATCAAGATGAATTGTCGCGTCGTGAAGATCGATCAGGACGATAAGGGCGTTACCGTGAGCTATGTGGATCCGCTGAAGGGCGGCCCCACGCAGACGATCGCCGCGCAATGGTGCATCAACACCATCCCGGCGCCGGTTCTTTCCCGTCTGCCCATGCAGATCAGCAGCAGCTTGCGGGCCGCGATCGATGCGGTCGCGCCTTATGGCACCAATTTCAAGGCCGGCCTACAGATGAAGCGCCGGTTTTGGGAGGAGGATGAGCTGATCTTCGGCGGCTTCAGCAACACCAATCTGTCGATTCGTCAGATCGGCTATCCCAACAGCGCCTATGCCACACGCGGCAAGGGCGTGCTGCTGGGGGCCTATATCGGCGGCCCCGGCTGTTACGAATATGCGGTGATGGATCCGAAGGATCGGCTGAAGCGGATCGTGGCCGAGGGCACTCAAATCCACCCGCAATATCGGGAAGAATATGAAAACGGGATCACGGTCGCCTGGAGCCGAATTCCGTGGACGATGGGCTGCCTCTCCAATTGGACGGAGGAGCGCCGGAAGGAGCATTATGAGGCGCTCATCGCCATCGATGGCCGGATGATGCTCGCTGGGGAGCATGCATCTTACGGTATCTGGCAGGAGCATGCGATCCTGTCGGCTCTGGATGCCGTCAAGCGTCTTCACGCACGCATCACCGCTGCATGAGCAAGCTGAAGGGAAAGCCTGTGAAAACCAAATTCTCTCGCGTGTTGCTGCTTGCAACGATTGCGGCTTGCGCGTCCGGTGAGGCGTCGGCCCAGCAACGGCCGACGAAGACCGGAAAGCAGGTCTTCGAGACGGTCTGCCAAGCCTGCCATCTCCCGGGAGGCGTCGGTGACGCGGGAACCTATCCGGCGCTCGCCAAGAATCCGAAACTTCAGAACGCTCAATATCCGGCTTACGTCGTCGTCAACGGGCTAAAGGCCATGCCGGCCTTAGGCGCCCTGCTGAACGATGCGGAGATCGCCGGTGTCGTAACCTATATTCGAACGAACTTCGGCAACAAATACAATAAGCCGGTCACGCCCGAAGACATCAAGGCTCTGCGCAAACCGGTCAAATAGATCGGCCGCTCATGGCCGATAGAATCCAAGATCATTCCGCCGGAATACCGGTTTCGCGAAAGGTTCGTTCATGCGCATGTTCCTAGCTGCCGCCTGTGTCGCTGCGATCCTGGGTGCCGCTGCCGCGCCGGCCGCCGACATAGTGCGCCACCAGCTTACGCCACCGGGGCTGATCCTGCAGAGCGCCACGGTCCCTGCCGGCGCCGAGATGCTCTATCTGTCGGGCCAGCTCGCCAGCCCGATAGATCCGGCCAAGAAGCCTGCTCCCGGCGCGCCGCTGACGCGGGCCGATTACGGCGACACCAAGACGCAGACGATCAGCGCGCTCACCAATATGAAGCAGGTTCTGGCCGAGCGCGGCTACAAGATGTCGGACGTCATCACGATGATGACATATTTGGCCGCTGATCCCGAACTTGGCGGGAAGTTGGATACTGCCGGATATAACGAAGGATTCAAGATGTTCTTCAAGACGGCGGAAAATCCAGAAACAGTTACGCGTGCTAGCGTACAGGTCGCTGCACTGGTAAATCCGGCCTTGCTTGTCGAGATTGTCGTCGTCGCGGCGAAAAACCGTTAAACTAATCTGTGGTAAATGTGTATGAGTGTAATGAATCCCATGTATACGGTGTATTGTGCCAACAGCGGATGACGCTGGAAGAGGTCGAAGCCCATTGTCGAGCAGCTTACGACAAGCACCGGCAGTGAAGTGTCGCTCAAATGGAAATCGACGCTGCGGTGCCATCCTGCCTTGATCGGTCTGAGGTTCGTACGTGATCGAGAACGCTGGATGTTATCCTGGCGAGTTTGACGCAGCCGAGGATGTTGGCGGCGAGTTCGTCATAGCGTGTAGCGATGTGACCCCATTACTTGAGCGACCTTTGTAGTCGCGGGATTTGGTGTGTCGGGTGTGAGGTGGAGCGGTGTGTCTCTTTGAGCCATGTTTTGCAGACAGCTGGGCACCCGCATCAACGTGTCGCTGGCGGCGGTAGGGCATGCCGAGAGCATGGTTTGCCTCTCTGCCGTCTGAAG
>NZ_CAHJXD010000003.1 GCF_903644055.1 Sphingomonas bacterium
TGACTGACATGAAGAAAGATTTCCTCGATCTCGCCGACGCCGGCGCGCCCGCGCTCCGCGCGATGCTCGCCGAGGCGCGGCGCCGCAAGCAGGCGCGCGCCGGCTGGACCAAGGGCCGCGCCGATGCCGATGCCCCGCTCGTCGGCCACACGCTGGCGATGATCTTCGAGAAGAATTCGACGCGCACGCGTGTCTCGTTCGATATGGCGATGCGCCAGCTCGGTGGCACGACGATCGTGATGGACGCGGGATCGATGCAGCTCGGCCGCGGCGAGAGCATCGCCGATACCGCGCGCGTGCTGTCGCGCTACGTCGACGCGATCATGATCCGCACCGACGATCATGCCAAGGTCGAGGAACTCGCCGCGCACGCCACGGTGCCGGTGATCAACGGCCTCACCGACAGGAGCCACCCCTGCCAGATCATGGCCGACCTGCTGACGGTGATCGAGCGCAAGGGCGCCGTCGAGGGCACGCGCTGGGCGTGGCTGGGCGACGGCAACAATGTGCTCGCCTCGATCATCGAGGCGGGCAGCCTGCTCGGCTTCGAGGTCGCCGCCGCCTGCCCCGAGGGCTATGACCCCGATCCCGCGATCGTCGCGGCGGCGCGCGCGCGCGCGGGCAACCACCCGCCGCTGCTGACGCGCGATCCCGGGGAGGCGGTGCGGGGCGCGGACGTCGTCGTCACCGATACGTGGATTTCGATGGGGCAGGCGCACGCCGAGGCCAAGCTCGCCGCGATGACGCCCTATCGGGTCGACGAGGCGCTGATGGCGCGGGCCGATGCCGGCGGGCTCTTCCTCCACTGCCTGCCCGCGCATCGCGGCGAGGAAGTGACCGACGCGGTGATCGACGGCCCGCGATCGGCGATCTGGGACGAGGCCGAGAACCGGCTGCACGCGCAGAAGGCGGTGCTGCTGTGGTGCCTGGGCAAGCTCGGCTGAACGAATGAAATGGGGATTGACAAACGGAACATAACGTGTACAATATCGCGTATGTCCATGCTCTCGCTCAGCTTCGAAACGGCGAATCGCGTGCGGGTGTCGCGCGGTATCGCGAACGAGGATTCCAGGCGTGACGGGGCGTCGCCTTCATATCCTTCCGTGGCTATCCGAATCGCGATCCTCGTGCGGCTCGGCCTGGCATGGCTGCGCTCGATCGGCGGCGAAATACTGACCGGGCATCATGCCGAAGCTGTGGCGCAACGCGGCGACGAAGGTGCTGGCATAGCCGGCGATCCTACGCATGGTCTGCCATCCGCCGCCCAGCGGGCAGGTTGCTCTTCGAGGAGCGTATCGCGAGGAACGGCTCGTCGGCGGCGCCGCGGCGTTTTCGCGCCGTCGAGAATCGAAACAGCGGGATTGCGATGCGGTGGCGAGCGGCATAGCCTTCCGCTCATGCCGAACAATCTTGCGTCCTTCGCCATTCATGTCGACGATGTCGATCGCGCCCGCGCCTTCTACGAGGCGGTGTTCGGCTGGACGTTCGAACCTTGGGGGCCGCCGGGCTTCTACCTGATCCACACCGGCGACGAAACCTCGCCCGGCATCCAGGGGCTGATGCACCAGCGCCATGTTCCCCGTACCGGCATCGGGCTTAACGGCTTCGAGCCGAGTTTCTCGGTCGACGATCTCGAGGGGATCGTCGCGGCGGTCGAAGCCAACGGCGGCACGATCATCCATGGCCCCGGCACGATTCCCACGGTCGGCACGCTGGTCCGGTTCCTCGATACCGAGGGCAACGACGTTGGCGCGATGAAATATGAGGTGGCGCCACATACGTGAGGCTCTGGCAAACGAGGGCTGTCTTGGTGGAAACTCCGCGACGAGCACCCACATCGCGATGATGGTCACGCCGCCCATCGACACCGTCCTCGCCTTCACGCTGCCCGATCGCCATGCGCGCGGGCGGGTGGTGCGGCTCGGGCCGACGCTGGCGACGATCCTCTCGGCGCACGGCTATCCGCCGGTGATCGAGCGCGTGCTCGCCGAGGCGCTGGTGCTGACCGCGCTGCTCGGCGCGACGCTCAAGGACAAGGAGGGCCAGCTTACGGTGCAGGCGCAGACCAAGGGCGGCGCGATCGATCTGCTGGTCTGCGACTATCGCGGCGGCGAGATGCGCGGCTATCTGCGGCACGATCCCGACCGGCTCGCCGAACTGCCCGAGCAGCCGTCGCTGTTCGCATTGTTCGGCAAGGGCTATCTGGCGGTCACCTTCGATCAGGCGGTGACGGGCGAGCGCTATCAGGGGATCGTGCCGCTGGAGGGCGCGAGCCTCGCCGACGCCGCCGAAAGCTATTTCGCGCAGTCCGAGCAGATTCCCAGCCTCGTCCGCATCGGGGTCGAACGGCGCGGCGGAGCGGGTTCGGGCGATGCGCTGATCGCGGGCGGGATCATGATCCAGCATCTGCCCGAGGGCGAGGAGGGGCGCGAGCGGCTGCACACGCGGCTCGACCATCCCGAATGGGGGCATGTCGCAGCACTCGGCCGCACCGTCACCGGCGGCGAGCTCGCCGATCCCGCGCTGCCGCTGGAAACGCTCGTCTGGCGGCTGTTCAACGAGGATGAGGTGCGCACGCTGCCCGGGGTCGCCTTGTCGCGCGGCTGCCGCTGCGATCCCGATCATGTCCGCAGCGTCATCACGCAGATGCCCGAGGAGGATCGCCTCGCGATGGCCGACGAGGCGGGGCTGGTCCACGTCGATTGCGCCTTCTGCGCCAGCCGCTTCACGCTCGAGGCGATCGGCGCCTAGAGGCTGTG
This sequence comes from Sphingomonas bacterium, assembly GCF_903644055.1. Classification (GTDB taxonomy): domain Bacteria; phylum Pseudomonadota; class Alphaproteobacteria; order Sphingomonadales; family Sphingomonadaceae; genus Sphingomonas_I. Next base: position 2,760 of record NZ_CAHJXD010000003.1, read on the forward strand.
CTGTTCAAGCCGACGTCACCCCGGCCTTGAGCGGGGGTCCCGCTTCTTCATCAGCGTCGGCAGGCAGCGGGACCCCGGCTCAAGGCCGGGGTGACGAGAGTTCAACGTCAACGGTATAGACTTTAGCAGACGATTTTAGCGTTACCTGCTCCTGCTGAGGAGAGACTGAGTAGCTCCTTAAGCGTATCGAGGGCTCGTATCGGAGTACAGCTCCAGGGATATCCTTCGATACGGAACATGGGGTCGTTAACCTGCTATTTAGCTAATGCGGTATAAGGAGGTTTCAGCGTCCGCCCCCCTCGGGCGCTGTCCTCCCTAAGTGGCCGCAACGGCCTCACTGGGCCGCTCTTCTCCGGAAGGGCGGCCCATCTTTTGGGCAATCCGCTTGGAACGGCGCGGTCCGCGCTCTATCTGAGCGGCAGATGGCGACTTCCCCGACCTCCGATCCGCCGCGCGCGCCAGATCCACCACTCGCAGTGGTGCTGCTCTCCGGCGGGCTCGATTCAATGGTGGTCGCGGGGCTGGCACGCGCGGCGGGGCTCGGCGTCGTCGCGCTGACGATCGATTACAACCAGCGCCACCGCATCGAGCTCGAGGCCGCCGCGCGGGTGGCCGCGATGATCGGTGCCGAGCGCCATGTCGTGCTGCCGCTCGATCTCACGCGCTTCGGCGGATCGGCGCTGACCGCCGATATCGCGGTGCCCAAGGACGGCGTCGGACCCGGCATCCCGGTGACCTACGTGCCGGCGCGCAACACGATCTTCCTGAGCCTGGCGCTCGCGCTCGCCGAGACCAGCGGCGCGGCGAGCATCCACATCGGCGTCAACGCGCTCGATTATTCGGGCTATCCCGATTGCCGCCCCGATTTCATCGCCGCCTTCGAGGCGCTGGCGAAGCTCGCGACCAAGGCGGGGGCCGAGGGGCGCGCGATCCGGGTCGAGACGCCGCTACTCCATATGACCAAGGCCCAGATCGCCGCCGAGGCCGCGCGGCTCGGGCTGGATGCGCGGGCGAGCTGGTCCTGCTACGATCCCGTCGACGGCAAGCATTGCGGCCGCTGCGATAGCTGCCGGCTACGCGCCAGGGGCTTCGCCGAGGCGGCGCTTCCCGACCCCACCCTCTATGCGGCCGAAGCGGCATGAGCGGCTATGCGATCAAGGAGATGTTCCTGACGCTGCAGGGCGAGGGCCTGCAATCGGGGCGGCGCGCGGTATTCATCCGCTTTGCCGGCTGCAACCTCTGGTCGGGGCGCGAGGCCGATCGCCACAAGGCCGACTGCCAATTCTGCGACACCGATTTCGTCGGCACCAACGGCGATAACGGCGGGCGCTACGCAGATGCGGACGCGATCGCCGATCGTGCGATAGAGCTCTGGAACAAGTGGCTGGAGCAGACCGACGCGCGGCCGTTCGCGGTGATCACAGGCGGCGAGCCTTTGCTCCAGCTCGATGCGCCCGCGATCGCCGCGCTCAAGGCGCGCGGGTTCGAGATCGCGATCGAGACCAACGGCACGCTGCCCGTTCCGCCGGGGATCGACTGGATCTGCGTCAGCCCCAAGGCGGGCACCGAGATCGTCCAGCGCAGCGGCAACGAGCTCAAGCTGGTCTGGCCGCAGCCCGGCACCGATTTTCGCGCGCTCGAAAGCTGGGACTTCGATCATTTCCTCGTCCAGCCGATGGACGGCTTCAGCCAGAAGGATGCGCGCGAGGCCTGTATCAAGTTCGTCGTCGGCCACCCCCGCTGGCGGCTCTCGATCCAGAACCACAAGGTGGTCGGGCTGCGGTAGGCTCTGTCCTGTTCAAGTTGATCCGTCACCCCGGCCTTGAGCCGGGGTCCCGCTTCTTCTTCAACGTCGGCAGGCAGCGGGACCCCGGCTCAAGGCCGGGGTGACG
>NZ_CAHJXD010000004.1 GCF_903644055.1 Sphingomonas bacterium
CGGCCTTGAGCCGGGGTCCCGCTTCTCCTTCAATGTCGGCAGGCAGCGGGACCCCGGCTCAAGGCCGGGGTGACGAGGGTTCACAGACCCTAGCAAAGCCTTAACCACGTTGGCCTAGCGCCTGCGCATGACCACGCGGACCCTGCCTGCGCACTTGCCGCCCTTCGCCGGCACGCCCCGCCTGCCCGCGAGGCTCGGGCAGCCGCCAGCCTGGGCCGGCGCGGCGATCCTGCTCGTGGCGGCATTCCTCATCCGCCTGCCCGAGTTCGGCAATCCCGCGATCCAGATCGACGAGCAATTCTATCTGCTCGTCGGCGATCGCATGCTGCACGGCGCGGTGCCGTATATCGACATCTGGGATCGCAAGCCGATCGGGCTCTTCCTGCTCTATGCGGCGATCCGGCTGCTGGGCGGCGTCGGCATCCTGCAATATCAGTTGGTCGCGGCCTGCTTCGCGGCGGGCACCGCCTGGGGCATAGCGCGGATCGCGAGGAAAGCCGCGGGCGAATGGCCGGCGATCGCCTCCGGGCTGCTCTATCTGCTGTGGATCGAAACCGTCGAGGGCGGCGGCGGCCAGGCGCCGGTCTTCTACAATCTGTTGATGGTCGCCGCCGCCGCGCTGGTGCTGCGCGCGGCGAACGGCAGCGACTGGCGGATATTTCGCCGCCGGAGCCTGGCTGCGATGGCGCTGGTCGGCGTCGCGATGCAGATCAAATATACCGTCGCGGTCGAAGGCCTGTTCTTCGGGCTGGTGCTGACACGGCAGGCGCTGAGGATCGCCCCGCCCGGCCGCGCGCTGCGGTTGAGCTTGCTCTGCGCCGGCACCGCGATGCTGCCGACGCTGATCGCGCTGGCGTATTACGCGCGCCTGGGCGCCGCGCCCGCCTTCCTGTTCGCCAACTTCACCTCGATCGGCCTTCGCGCGCCACCGCCCTCCGGCGGCGCGCGCCTGTGGCTCGAATTCCAGCATGTCCTGCCGCTGGCGCTTTGCTGCGCAGCATCCTGGTGGCAGACACGAAAAGAGGCCGATCCCGACCTGCGGCAATGGCGCCTGTTCCTGGCGTGCTGGCTCGCCGCCGCCGTGCTCGGCTTCGCGTGCGTCGGGGCTTTCTATTATCATTATCTGCTGCCGGTTTACGTGCCGCTGGCGATCGGCGCGGCACCGATCTTCGGCCGCCTGCCGATCGGCCCGGTGCTGGCGGGGCTGGCGATGTGGATCCCCTTCCACGCGATCGACTGGCCCGGCGACGGCGAGCGGCGGATCATGCGCGGCTCGGTCGAGGCGCTCGCCGCGCTGGTGCCGCCCGAGGTCGATCGCGGCTGCATGCAGATGCTCGATGGCCCGCCCAGCCTCTATCTGTTGCGCCACGCCTGCCTCGCCGGCCGCTGGCCCTTTCCCGATCACCTCGTTTCGCCGACCGAGGCGCATGCGATCGGTATCAACCCCACACAGGAGATCCGGCGGCTGATGATCGCGCGTCCGCTCGTTCTGGTCGTCGGCCCGCCGATGGAAGGCGCGCCCGGCGCCGCGCTTGCGATGTTGCGCGCCGGTCTTGCCGAGGGTTATCGCCTCAACGGCACCGCGCGGTACGAAGGGCGGACGCTCTCGGTCTACATCCGCCGCTGATCAGCTTCCCAGCTTATCCAATTTGGCCTGCAATTCCGCCATCTGCTCCTTGAGCCCGGCGAGATCGTCCTTCTTGGCCGCCGGCGCGGCCGCGGGCTTGGCGGGGGCGGCGCCCGGCTTGGGCTTGAACGCCTTGGCTGCCGCTTCCATCATATCCATGTTGCGCTTGGCGAGCTCGGCGAACGGCCCGCCCGCGAACGCGCCCTGCATCGCCTGGCGGAACTGGTTCTGGTTGGTGCGGAACGCCTCCATCGAGGCTTCTAGATATTGCGGCACCATCGCCTGCATCGAATCGCCGTAGAGCGAGATAAGCTCACGCAGGAATCCCACCGGGAGCATCGTCTGCCCGCGAGTCTCTTCCTCCATGATGATCTGCGTGAGGACATTGTGCGTGATGTCCTCCTCGCTCTTGGCATCGACGACCTTGAACTCGCGTCCGTCGCGCGTCATCTGCGCCAGATATTCGAGCGTGATGTAGCTGGAGGTTTCGGTATTATAGAGACGCCGATTGGCGTATTTCTTGATGATGACCGGACCGCCGTTCGAAGCCTTCGCCATGTCGTCCTCCCGCGCCGCGCCCTTAGCATCGATCGATGATGCACCGCAACACGGGAGCCGCCCGAAGCCGCTTCCTTTGTTCCTGCACATGTTGCGCAGCGAGGCCGGCGACGATCCCGCTTATACCGCCGCGGTGCTCGCCGGCGTGCGCGCCTATCAGCGGGCGCCGAGGTCCATCCGCGCTAAGCCGGAGATCGTCGCCCGCGCCGGCCGCGCGCGCCTGCTCGGTTTCGGTGGCGCGGGGCGGCCGATCGTCTTCGTCCCCTCGCTGATCAACGGCCCCGAGATCCTCGATCTCGATACCGACCGCTCGCTGCTGCGCTGGCTCGCAGCGCGGGGGTTCAACCCGCTGCTGCTCGACTGGGGAACGCCGGACGGCGACGAGCGCGATCGCGATATCGGGGGCCACGTCCGCGATCTGCTGCTGCCGCTGTTGGCTTACCTCGGACAGGCACCCGTATTGGTCGGCTATTGCCTCGGCGGGACGATGGCGATCGCCGCCGCGACGCTGCTGCCGGTCGCGGGCGTCGTCACGATCGCGGCACCCTGGAACTTCGCCAACTATCCCGGCAGCACCCGCACCGGAACCACCCAGCTCTGGCGGAGCGCGAAGGAAGCTGCCGAGACGACCGGCCTGCTGCCGATCGAGGTGCTCCAGGCGGGCTTCTGGAAGCTGGACCCGCAGCGCACGCTCGCGAAATATGCCCGTCTCGCGGAAGTCGCCGACGATGCGCATGCGCTCGCGCGCTTCGTCGTGGTCGAGGATTGGGCGAACGGCGGCCCGCCCCTGACGCTGGCCGCCGCCCGCCAGCTCTTCGAGGCGATGATCGACGCTGATCTGCCCGGACACGGGCAATGGCGGATCGACGGCCGGGCGATCGATCCCGCCGCGCTCGGCGTGCCGATGCTCGAGGTCGTTTCGGAGGTCGACCGCATCGTTCCCGCCTCGACCGCATCGGGCATCGGCGACCGCATCGCGCTCAGGCTCGGCCACGTCGGCATGATCGTCGGCGGCAGCGGCAGGACGCGGCTTTGGGAGCCACTGGCGGAGTGGCTGAGCGCGCTGGGGTAGCGTCGGATGCGACCGGCAGGCACTGACCTGAGACATTTCTCCCGTGGCAGGGGAGGAACGGATTTGACCTTGGAGGCAATACTGTTCCAGCCGAACCGTCACCCCGGCCTTGAGCCGGGGTCCCGCTGCCTGCCAACGCTGGAGAAGAAGCGGGACCCCG
>NZ_CAHJXD010000005.1 GCF_903644055.1 Sphingomonas bacterium
ACGCCCGCCTCCGCGCGCAAGCCCGTAAGGCGGCCGCCGGCGCGGACGCGGCGACCATCGGTGGGCGCGCAGATCGGCCGAGCTTTGAGCGCGATCCCCATCCCGCCCGAGGTGCTGCGCCGCGCGAAAAACTGGACGCTGGGGCTGCTGCTCGCCGGCGGGCTGGCGGCAGGCGTCGCCGCGATGGGCGTGCCGCAGATGATCGGGATGGCGGCGGCGCACGGCATCGGCGCGATGGGCTTCGTGGTGCGCAACATCCAGCCTTCGGGGCTGAGGCACGTCAACCGCGACGCGGTCTACCGGATCGCGATGGATGCGCGCGGGCAGGATATGCCGCTGGTCGACCTTTCGGGCATCCGCCGGGCGCTGCTCGAGCTGCCGTGGGTCGCGGATGCGCGCGTGTCGCGGCGGCTGCCCGATACCCTCGTGATCGATCTGGTCGAGCGCAAACCCGCCGGGATCTGGCAATATCAGCAGAGGCTGCAACTGATCGACGATCATGGCGAACCGATCGCCGCGGTCGATCCGCAGACGATCCCCGATCAGCTCCCGCTGGTGATCGGGCCCGACGCCAACCGCCATGCCGGCGACTTCCAGAAGCTGGCGGCGAGCCAGCCCGCGCTGAAGCCGCTGATCGAGGCGGCGACCTGGATCGGCGGGCGGCGCTGGGACCTGCGCTTCCAATCGGGCGAGACGCTGTCGCTGCCCGAGGGCGAGGCGGAGGCGCGCGCCGCGCTCGCCTCCTTCACCCGGCGCGATGCCGAGGCGCGGCTGCTCGGACGCGGGATCGCGCGCTTCGACATGCGCGATCCGAGCCGGATCGTGGTCAAGATGAGCGAGGAGCCGGGCTATCGGGTGCCCGATCCCGTGGCACCGGTCGTACCGGATGCGGCGCCGGCCGTGGGGAAGACGGTGACGTGAGGAAAATCCGGGCACTTCCCATTCCGTTCGTCCAGAGCCCTTCGACTGCCTGTCAAGGCAGGCGCTCAGGACAAGCTGGCCGCAAGCGGCCAGTCGAGGGACGTTCGACCTCACTGCTTGTGGCACGTCCCTCGACTTCGCTCGGGACGAACGGGCTTTTGCGTGCCAGCCTCTTGGCGAACCGCTGATGGCGCCTGTCCGCGAAGGGCTGATCACCGCGCTGGACATCGGATCGTCCAAGGTCGCGGCGCTGATCGCGCAGCCGACCGAGGACGGCCTGCTCGTGCTCGGCACGGGGCAGCGCGAGAGCCGGGGGGTGCGGCGCGGGTTCATCGCCGACATGAGTGCTACCGAAGGTGCGGTGCGCGAGGCGGTGGAGCAGGCCGAGCGGATCGCGCGGACCAATGTCGACGAGACCTGGCTGAGCTTTTCGGCGGGCGGGCTGTTCAGCGACGTCGCCTCGGTCGAGGTCGAACTCGACGGCGAGCGGATCACCGAGAAGCATATCGCGGCGCTGCTCGACGCGGGGCGGCGCTCGATCGATCCCGACGGGCGCACCGTGCTGCATGCGCAGCCCGCGCTCTACACGATCGACGGATTGAAGGGGGTCACCAACCCGCTCGGGCTCTATGCCGAGCGGCTGGGGGTCGACATCCACGTCGTCGTCGCCGAGCCCTCGCCGATCCGCAACCTCGATCATTGCGTGCGATCGGCGCACATGGCGGTCAAGCAGATCGTCGCCTCGCCGGTGGCGACCGCGATGTCGTGCCTGTCCGAGGAGGAGCGCGAGCTGGGGGTGGCGCTGGTCGAGCTGGGCGCCGAGGTGACCAACGTCTCGCTGATCGCGGGCGGGCTGCTCGTCGGGCTCGCGTCGCTGCCGCTGGGGGCGGCGGACATCACCGACGATATCGCGTCTGCGGTGGGGACGCGGCGCGCGCAGGCCGAGCGGATGAAATGCTTTCACGGGTCGGCGCAGACCTCCCCACGCGACAATCACGAGATGATCGAGGTCGCGCCGATCTCGGGCGAGCCGGACGGCGGCGAGCCCGCGCGGATCAGCCGCGCGCAGCTCATCGCGGTGATCCGCCAGCGGCTCGAGCAGATTTTCGGGGCGATCGACGAATCGCTGAAGACCTTGGGCTTCGTCGGCCCGATCGCGCGGCAGGTGGTGCTGACGGGCGGCGGCGCCGAGCTCAAAGGGATCGCCGATTATGCGCAGAGCGTGCTCGGGCGCGCGGTGCGGATCGGGCGGCCGCGCGGGCTGATCGGGCTGCCCGAGGCGCATTCGGGGCCGGCGTTCGCGACGCTCGCCGGGCTGGTGCAGTTCGCGGCCTCGAACCCGATCGACCTCCGGCCCAGCCCGACGCCGCAGACGATCATCCGGCTCTCGCCGATCAACTTCCTCCAGCGGCTGATCGCGGCGGCGAAGAGCGGCTATTGATTTTTCGCTTGACAATGTTCGTGGTATGTTCTATACAGGCCGCTGCTGTTTGACATGGTTGATTCGATCCTCGTCGTTCCCGCGCGGGCGGGACTTCAGCGGGTGCAGACCGGTGCGGCAGCACGGGTTCGCGCTGCCGCGCGGCTTTGGTTGATCGGCTGGGTTCCCGCTTGCGCGGATGACGAGGGAGGATTGTCGGGGTGAGGTACTTATCCACAGGCTTCTGTGGAGAAATTCCAAATTCCCTGTGGAAAACTTTTCGCGAAATGCACGATTTCGCTCGCGGCGGCGAATCGGGTCTGGCATCCTGGCGCTCGATGATTGGCGCGTCGCGCCGGCACTGCTGAGGGGCGTTTCATGACCATCCAGTTTCTCCGGCCCGAAATCGACGAACTGAAGCCGCGGATCAGCGTGATCGGGGTCGGCGGCGCGGGCGGCAACGCCGTCGCCAACATGATGGGCGCCGACGTGCAGGGGGTCGATTTCATCGTCGCCAACACCGATGCGCAGGCGCTCAACGCCTCGCCTTCGGAGCAGCGCATCCAGCTCGGCCTCAAGATCACGCAGGGGCTCGGCGCGGGATCGCGGCCCGAGATCGGGCGCGCGGCGGCCGAGGAGACGCTGGAGCAGGTCGAGCGCGCGCTCGAGGGCAGCCACATGTGCTTCATCGCGGCGGGGATGGGCGGCGGCACGGGCACGGGTGCGGCGCCGGTGATCGCCAAGGCGGCGCGCGAGCGCGGCATCCTGACGGTGGGCGTCGTCACCAAGCCGTTCAGCTTCGAGGGCAATCGCCGGATGAAATCGGCGGAGGCGGGGATCGCCGAATTGCAGAAGCACGTCGATACTTTGATCGTCATCCCCAACCAGAATCTGTTCCTGATCGCCAACCCGAACACGACCTTCAAGGAAGCGTTCCAGATGGCCGACGAGGTGCTCCAGCAGGGCGTGCGCGGGATCACCGACCTGATGGTGATGCCGGGGCTGATCAACCTCGATTTCGCCGACGTGCGCTCGGTGATGAGCGAGATGGGCAAGGCGATGATGGGTACCGGCGAGGCGAGCGGCGACAATCGCGCGATCGAGGCTGCGGAGAAGGCGATCGCCAATCCTTTGCTCGACGGGGTCAGCATGAAGGGCGCCAAGGGCGTGATCGTCTCGATCACCGGCGGCGAGGACATGCGGCTGCTCGAGGTCGACGAGGCGGCCAATCATATCAAGGAACTGGTCGATCCCGACGCCAACATCATCTGGGGATCGGCGTTCAACAACGATCTGGAAGGCAAGATCCGCGTGTCGGTGGTCGCGACGGGGATCGAGGCCGATGCGATGAACGCGCCGAACAGCGAGCCGAGCAAGCTCTTCTCCTTTCCGCCGCGCAGCCGCGTCGAGGTCCGCACCCCCGATTCACCGCGGTCTTCCGCCACGGAGCCCGCGCCGCCGGTCGTGGCGCCGCCGGTTGCGGCCGAGGCGCCGGTCGCGGACGCCGAGGACGAACTGGAGCTGGGCGAGGATTCGATCGCGCCCGAGGCGGCGGCCGAGGAGGCCGAGCCCGCCAAGACCGCGCCGGCCTCCACCGTGGTTGCGGGGCCGCGCCGCTGGCTGCACAGCGAGCCGGCCGAGGATGCCGAGCCGACCGCGACGGTGCGCGAGATCAAGCCCGCCGCGGGCGCGACCCTGTTCGAACGCATGTCGAGCATCGCGCGCGGATCGAGCAAGGTGGCGGCCGAGGAAGAGGACGAGGGCCAGCGCGAGCCGCTCGATATCCCGCGCTTCCTCAACCGGCAGAATAATCAGTAAGCGGCGAGCGCGGCGGCTATCCAGATAGCCGTCATGCCAGCGTAGGCTGGCATCTCGTTCGGTAAGGGCTGTCCTCGGTTCGGGAGACCCCAGCTTTCGCCGGGGGTGACGGTTAAACGGTGGCGGGTGACGGGGTGGCGGCGAATGATGCCGTCGGGGTTCGTCTGGGCGCTTGCTTGGGCTGGTTTCGGGCCGGTGGCGCCGGACGGCCCCCCGGCTCGACCGTTCACCCCTGATCGCGAACGTCCCGGCGCAGCGACGGCCGAGCTTGCTTGCGCGCGCGTTCGCCGCCAGCTTCCGCGACCGTGATGCGCATGCTGCTTGCCCTCGCTCTGGCGATCGATCTCGCCACCGGCACGCCGGCGCACACGCAGGCGACCCCCGACGATCTCAGCGAAACGCCGCAGCCGATGCAGACGGTGCAGGTGATCGACGCCGCCGAGCAGGCGCGCGCGGCGGCGGCGCGGGGCGACATGGCCGAGGCGCTGTCGCGCTACCTGCGCGTGCTGGCGGCCAAGCCCGACGACGTGGCCGCGCTGATCGG
>NZ_CAHJXD010000006.1 GCF_903644055.1 Sphingomonas bacterium
AGCACCGGCCCCGCGCACGGCGCCCAGAGCAGGCCGGTGGCGACGCCGAGCAGCAGCGAGGCGGCGAAGCTCGACGCGGCGCTCTGTCCGCCGGTCGCCGATTGCGACAGCCGCGAGCCCAGCGCCACCAGCGGCCGCGTGACCCGGTCGGCGATCGACGGGAAGAGCAGCAGGATACCGAACAGCGCGAGGATGACGAGCGCCGCCGTCCGGCCATAGCTGTTGGCCTGCACCGCCCAGCCGCCGCCCACCGCCGCCAGCGTCGCGACGCTGGCGAAGGTGACCGCCATGCCCAGCAGCAATGGCAGGCCGCTGCGCACGAACGGCTGATCGGCGCGCGCGAAGACGAACGGCAGCACCGGCAGGATGCACGGGCTCAGGATGGTGAGCACGCCGCCGAGATAGGATAGCAGGAACAGGATCATCGGGCGGTTTTAGCCTGGCCGGGCGCGAAGCGGCAGCGGAATGTCCGACGCGATGAGGTGCGCGCAGAGGTCACACCGCATCCTCCAGGCTGAAGCGGTCGCTATCCTCGTCATAGGCGAACGCCTCGGCGTAACGCCCCCAGAGCGTGACCGTCCTGAGCGTCTCCTCGGCATAATCGGGGGACATATGATCCTCCAGCTCGTCGCGGAATCGGCGCGCGGGCGCGGTATGGCCGGCGCGCTCGTCGAGGATGCGCCGGATATGCTGGGCGAGCGGGACATGCGCAAGCAAAGCCTGCGCGAACAGCGCCTTGCGCCCGTCCACGTCCGCCTGGGCATAGCGCCGCGCGGGCGGCGTCAGCATGATGTTCGCGCCCTGCAATTCGGCGAAGCGCAGGAGCTGGAGCGTCTCGGCCATCGGGAAAAGATCGTCGATCTCGAGCTGGAGCTGGTCGGCGAGATCGGCCATCGCGGCGCGGCCGTTGAACGGGTTCGAATCCACCTCCTCGATCATGCCGGCCAGCGCGTTGGTAGAGACGCGGGGCAGCACCATCGAGATGCCGGTCCCGGGAAACAGCCCGTCGCGCGCCGGCGCCGAGGGCGCGCGCGCCGTCATCCGCGCGTAGATGTTGTCGACCAGCGCGCGGAACGCCGGGTCCAGCCGGTCGCGCGGCTGCGGCAGCTCGACCTTGATCTCGGCGGCCACGCGCCCCGGATTGGACGAGAAGACCAGGATGCGGTCGCACATCAGCACCGCCTCCTCGATGTTGTGCGTGACGATCAGGATCGACTTGATCGGCATCCGCCCTTCGGACCAGAGATCGAGCAGATCGGTGCGCAGCGTCTCCGCCGTCAGCACGTCGAGCGCCGAGAAGGGCTCGTCCATCAGCAGAACCGAGGGATTGACGACGATCGCGCGCGCGAGCCCGACGCGCTGGCGCATTCCGCCCGACAATTCCTTGGGATAGGCGTTCTCGAAACCGTCGAGGCCGATCAGGTCGATCGCGGCGAGCGCGCGCGTCCGCCGTTCGTCGGGCGGCACGCGCTGCGCCTCGAGGCCGAGCTCGACATTCTGGAGCACGGTCAGCCATGGAAACAGCGCGAAGGTCTGGAAGACCATCGCCACCGAGGGCGCGGCGCCGGTCTCGTCGGGCAGGAACAGCACGTCGCCCTGGCTGGGACGGATCAGCCCCGCGATCGAGCGCAGCAGCGTCGACTTGCCGGATCCCGAGCGGCCGAGCAGGCCGACGACCTCCTTCTCGGCGAGCGTGAGGTTGACGTCCTCCAGCACGGGCACTGCGCCGGAGGCGTTGCCGTAGAAGTGGCGCAGGCCCGATACCTGGACGAGGGGGCGGGCCGTGGGGATCAGCGTTGCCATGAGGGCGTCTCCGGATCGAACAAGGTCAGGCGAGGCGCAGGCGGCGTTCGGCAAAGGCGTACATCGGCCGCCAGACGAGGCGGTTGAACGCGATCACGAACATCGCCATCACCGCGATGCCGAGGGCGACGCGCGGATAATCGCCCGCCGCCGTCGCCTTGGCGATGAAGCTGCCGAGCCCGTGCGCCTCGAGGCGCTGGTCGCCCCACGACACCGCCTCCGCGACGATGCTGGCGTTCCATGACCCGCCCGACGCGGTCAGCGCGCCGGTGACATAATAAGGAAAGACGCCGGGCAGCGCCACCTGCCGCCACCATTGCCGGCCGCGCACCCCGAACATGCCCGCCGCCTCGCGCAGGTCGGTCGGGATCGCGCTCGCGCCGGCGATGACGTTGAACAATATATACCATTGCGTGCCGAGCACCATCAGCGGCGACAGCCAGATATCGGGCGACAGCCGCCAGTGCAGGATCGCGATCACCGCGAACGGGAACAAGACGTTGGCGGGAAAGGCCGCGAGGAATTGCGCGACGGGCTGCAACCGCTCGGCCCATTTAGGGTTGAGGCCGATCCACACCCCGATCGGCACCCACACCAGGCTGGCGAGCGCGATCAGTACGATGACGCGCAGCATCGTCAGGCAGGCGAGGCCGAGCGCCGTGCCGACTTCCCCCAGGCTGAGCGTGGCGAGGATATAGCCCGCCGCCTGCCATAGCGCCCAGGCAACCGCGCCGAGCACGGCCGCGCGCCACAGCCAATCGCCGGCCCGGCCGCGCGGCCGATCGTGCGTCGCGCGCG
>NZ_CAHJXD010000007.1 GCF_903644055.1 Sphingomonas bacterium
CAGCCTTACCCGCTCCTGCTGAGGTGAGACCGAGTAGCTCCGCAGGAGCGTATCGAGGGCTCGTATCGAAGTACGGCCCCAGCGCATGTCCTTCGATACGGGCTCTCGACAAGCTCGATCCCTACTCGGGATGAGCGGAGGAGTGGGTCAATCTAAAATCATCCGACTCCAAAGTCGGATACGATCAACAGTGCGGCCCTGAGACGATCCTCCCTGGCAGGGGATGTGGCTGGCAAAGCCAGACGGAGGGGTGATACGCCATCGAGGGGGCGACACCCCTCCGTCATCGCTGCGCGATGCCACCTCCCCTGCCAGGGGAGGAACAGGGTCATGCCCGATGCGCTCGAATTTGACTCTGGAGCGGCCGAGCCGATGCGATCGGATCGAGAATCGCTCTGGCGGCTCGCAACCCCGAACGGCATCCCGGCGCGCATAGCATGACGCGGGGCTCGCTCATGTCGATCATCCGATCCGAGCCTCGCGCACGACGGCCGACGGCAATCGCGAGGTGCCCGGTATGGGCCGGGCATTCACGCTTTGGGATGTGCGCCCGGGCCGAAATGCGCGACCAGGGTCGCGGTCAATTGGGTATCGCGGTAGCGGAAGATCGCGCTGGACGAATGGCGCGTCGATCGCGCCGCATCGAACAGCAGGCTGAAACGATAGGAGGGCGTGTAGCCGATCGTCAGCCTGCCCTCGTCGATCCGTTCCTTGTGCCCGGCAAGCGTGAGCGGTGCCTGAAGATCGTAGCGGAAGCTGCGGTAGCGGCGCGTCGCGGCCAAGGTCAGCGTGAGGCGAGGGCTCGCCTGCCCGATCCCCTCCAGCATGATCTGGGAGGCCTTGACGCCGTTCGAGAAGACGCCGCTGCTCGTCTGGAAATCGCGGCTGAGGCGGGCGTGGAGCTGGAGCGCCTCGCGCGGCACCCAGCGCGCGTCCAGCCGACCGGTCAGCCCCGAATAATCGCCCGCGACCCCCGACTTGTCCTTGTGCCGCGTATAGCCGATCCGCGTATCGATCTGCCACAGCACCGAGGGCGAATAGAAAAGATGCAGCGCCGCGGTCTGCTCGGAGAAGCTCGCGCGATAGGCGAAGAGCGTGCCGCCGACCGTCGACTGGCGATCGTTGAGGCCGGTGGCGCGCACCATGCTGCCCTCGATCGCCAGGATGTTTCCCGTCGGCGAATAATAGCCGATCCCGCCATGCGCGCTCAACCGGTTGTAATCGGCGATCGCGAGCGCGGGATTGCTGTTGCTGCTGCGCTGGAAGCCCGCGCCGCCGATCAGCCGCACATCGCCGAGCACCGATCGGGTCGCCTCCAGCGTCGCCCCGGAGAGCGTCTGCAACGAGCCCGACGTGGTCGAGCGCAGATCCTCGAAATTGGCGAGCCGCCGCACGACGTTGCCGTCCACGTCGACCGACGCGCGCGGCGCGCGGTAATGCAGCGCGACATCAGCGGCATAGCCGGTGTTGGCCAGCGCCTTGTTATGCGCGAACCAGGAGCGCGTGGCGGCGAGCTGCGCCGCGATCGACAGAGGATCATGGTCGGACGTGATCGAAACGCCCGCCGATGCCGAATAGATATCGTCGGCACCCCCGTGCGTCGCAAGCGCGCGCGCGGGCGCCGACAGGCGGAAGAGGTTGCTGTCGTGCACGCCGCCGGCGGTCAGATCGACCTTGATCTCGGCCGCTCGCACCGCCGCAAACGGCAGCATCGGGACGATAGCCAGACGGAGCATCGCTCGGAGGAGGATCGGCATCGCGACGGGCTAACCCACGCGCCCGACGGCGTCCAGCGCGCGCGTTCCCGGCGTCCGCCCGGCTCTTGTGCAAACGCGAAAAACTATTGACTCGCCGCCCTGTCATGGTAACTGAAGCGTGAACGGAAGACGTCGGCTTTTTTGCGGCGCTTGCGGGGGTGTCGGGGGATTTGGCGATGAAGCGCATCATATTCGGTCTGGTTGCTGCAACGCTCGCGGCTGTTCCCGCTCTGGCGGAAACCTACAATATCGGCAGCCTCACCACCAACCGCTATGTGAAGGCGGTCGATTGGGACGGCGTCGATCCGCTCGAAGACACATTCAACTTCTCGCTGACCGGCAACACCTATCTTCATACCACGCTCGAGGACGAGTTCGGTCTGAACAATTTCGTCGGCAAGCTGTACCAGGTGGGCAACGAAGCCGCGATCGCGACCTTCGGCCCCTATAACGACGGTGACCTGTCCGATTCGGGCCAGATCGGCACCTATGGCGCGGGCAATTATCAGCTCGTCGTCAGCGGCATTCCCGATCAGGGTGGCTCGTACAGCCTGCGGATGAGCTCCGACGTCGCCGCGCCGGTTCCGGGCCCGGCGGGCGTGGTCGTTGCCGCTGCGGGTGCCGCGGTGATCGCGTTCCGCCGCCGTCGCGCCGCACAACTCAAGACCGCCTGAATCTTTCGGCGAAAAGCGGGGCTGCGCCGCTTCGGTGGCGGAGCCCTTTTCTTTTGCGGCGATGCTGGTAACGAGCAGTGAGCTTTCCCCGAGGTAACGGGTGCTAATTGCCGGCGTGGGGAATGATGTCAGGCAGAGGGTCGGTGCGTTGTATTGCGCCGTTCGGAGTATCGGATCGCTGTCCGCCTATGAAGAAACACTCGCTCCTGCTCGCCTGCGCGCTGATCGCGCTCGCCGGATGCCATAGCTCGAAAGCCGACAGACAGTTGGTCGCGACCGGCAAGGATTTCGAGATTTCGGTTCCCGAGTTCGATCAATTGCTCCGCGCGGCGCCGATGATGCCGAAGGATCAGGTCGCTGCGGCGCGGCGCAAGATCCTCAACGGCCTCGTCACGCAAAAACTCTTCGCCGATGCAGCAATCGACCAGAAACTGGATCGCGACGTCGATACGATGCAGCAGATCGAGGCGCTGCGCCGTCGCGTGCTGGCGGCCGCCTATCTCGATCGCTTGACGAGCAGCGCCGCCAAGCCGACCAGCCGCGACATCTCGGTCTATTATGACGCGCACCCCTGGATGTTCGCCGAACGCAAGGTGTTCACGATCAACCAGGTCGAGGTGACGGGCGAGCATTCGCCGATCATCGAATATCGCGCGGCGCTGGATCGCGGCGGCATGGCGGGGCTCGACGCGCGTCTCGCGCAGGACGGTATCGCGGCGCGATCGACCAACGTCGTCATTCCCGGCGATTCGCTGCCGCGCACCGCCGCCGAACAGCTTGCCAAGCTCCCCGCCGGTTCGCCCGTGGCCTTCGCGATCGGCAACACGCTGCACCTCGGCGTGCTGACCGCGGTGCAGGACGGCACGCTGGAGCTCGACGAGGCGCGGCCCTCGATCGAGGCGATGCTGCTCGGCGAGCGCCGCGTCGCCTTGCTCCAGAGCCAGGCCGAGCGCTTGCGCAGCGAGCGCAACATCACCGTGAAGGACGTGGCGACGTTGCAGGCGAACAAGACATGATGACGCGAACCTTCCGCTCGGCCGCGATCGCGCGGCTGATCGCGATGCTGCTGGGGCTCTGCCTCGCAGCCGCCGCCTCGGCGCAGGCGGCGGGGGGGGATTATCTGGTCGGGCCGGGGGATGTGCTCAAGGTTTCGGTCTATCGGCAGGCCGATCTCGATACGGTCGCGATGGTCGCGCCCGACGGCACCGTCCAGATCGGTTCGGTCGGCGGCGTCAAGGTCGATGGGCTCACGGCATCGGACGTCGGCCGCAAGATCGCCGATCGCCTGAAGAGCGCGGGCATCCTGCTCAATCCCACGGTCAACGTGCTCGTCACCGAATATCACAGCCGCACGATATCGGTGCTGGGTGCCGTGGCGCGCCCGGGCGAGCTGCCGATCGATCGCCCCAACCTTTCGATCACCGAGGCGCTGGCGCGCGCCGGCGCCAATTTCGAGCGCGGCGGCGCGCTGATCACGATCGTTCCGCCGACGGGATCGAAGCAAGCGTCCGAGACGATGCACGTCGCCGATCTGGTCTCGGGCGGGCGCAACCGGCCGCTGCGGCCGGGCGAATCGATCTTCGTGCAGGCCGCCGCGATGGTGTTCGTGCGCGGCGAGGTGCAGCGCCCGGGCAGCTATCCGATCGATCCGGGAATGACGGTGGATCAGGCGATCGCGGTCGCCGGCGGGCTGACGCCGCGCGGATCGGCGGGGCACGTTCGCGTCACGCATCAGGAGGCCGCCGGCGCGCCGGCGGCGGCGGTGCGCGCCAGGCTTCGCGATCCGGTGCAGCCCAACGACACCTTGGTCGTAGGCTCGCGGCTCTTCTAGGCCTTGGGGAAAGAGCCCAACTCGCGTCATCGGCGGAAGCGCATGGCGCTTTCACCGCAAACGATCAGGCTCTAGGACGGGGCACATGAGCGTCGCGCAGCTTCTCAGGGTTTTTCTCTCGAAATGGCGCATCATCCTGATCGGCGCCGCGATCGGGCTGCTGCTGGCGTTCGTGGCGGCGAAGCTCAGCCGTCCGCAATATGTCGCGACGGCACAGGTCATCGTCGACGTGCGCGCGCCCGAGACGCTCGGCGCGCAGACCGCGATCGACCAGCTTTCGCCCGATTATCTCGCCACCCAGCTCGATGTGCTGCGCAGCGGCCGGATCACGCGGATCGTGGTGCAGCGTCTCCAGCTTTCGACCAACACGCAATTGGTGCGCGGGCTCGGCTGGTCGGGCAGCGGTTCGCTCGAGGAATTCCTCGCGACCTATCTCGCGGCGGGGCTGCGCGTTTCGGTGGCCAATGCCGCCTCGCGCGTGATCTCGGTCGGCTATGCGGGCAACAGCGGGCGGTTCGCCGCGCTCGTCGCCAATGCGTTCGCGCAGGCCTATGTCGATGCGTCGCTCGATCTGCAGGCGCAGCCGGCGCGCGACAGCGCCGATTGGTATCAGCGCCGCGCGCGCGAGGTGCAGCGCGATCTCAATGCCGCGCAACGCCGCCTCACCGAACGCCAGCGCGAACTGGGCGTGACATCCGACACCAACCAGTCGAGCTCGGAGGAAACGCGGCTGAACGCGCTCTCTTCGCAACTGGCGGCGGCGCAGGCGCAGAGCGCGTTCAGCGGCGCGCGCGCGGGCAATGATCTGCCCGGCACGCTGAGCAATCCGGTGATCCAAACCTTGCAGTCGGAGATCGCCAAGCTCGAGGGGCAGCGCCAGCAGCTCGCGCAGACCGCCGGCCCCAACAATCCCGATTACCGGCAGCTCATCGGCCAGATCCAGGGGCTGCGCGGGCAGCTCGCGCAGCAGCAGCGCGAGGTGCAGCAGGGCAGCCGCGTCGCCGCCGGCCAGAGCAGCGCGAGCGTCGCCGGTCTCACGCAGGCGGTCGCGCGGCAGAAGGAGCAGGTGATCGAGACGCGCGCGCGGCACGACGAGGTCGCGGTGCTGGAGCAGGACGTGCGCAATCTCCAGACGGTCTATGACCAGATGGCGGCGCGGCGATCGCAGCTCGATCTGCTCGGCGAATCGACGCAGAGCAACGTCACGATCCTGACGCCCGCGACCGCGCCGGACGCGCCGGCATGGCCGCGCAAGGGGCTGATGGCGATCGTCGGGCTGATCGTCGGCGCGGTGCTGGCGACGATGTTCGTCGTCGGCCACGAGATCCTCGACCAGCGGCTGCGCGGCAGCGAGGATTTCGAGGATTGGCTCGGCATCTCCGATCTCGGGCTGCTGCGCATCGGCCCGCCGCGTCCGCGCCGCCTCGCCGATCAGACCGCCAAGGCGCTGTTGATGCTGCCGTTCCGCGGGAACGCGGGCTGATGGAGGATTTCGGATCGGTCGGCGAACGCCCGTCCGCGCTGCCGATGGCGCAGCGCACGCGGATCGGCGAGCTGCTCGTCAGCCACGGGCTGATGACGCTGGAGCAGGCCGGGCGCGCCGCGCAGCATAGCGTCGAGAATAATATCCGTTTCGGCGAGGCGGCGGTGGCGCTGGGCTTCGTCTCGCAGGCCGATGTCGAGACGATGTTGCAGATGCAGCTCGCCGCGCCGACGATATCGGCGCCCGCGAAGGTCGGCGCGCCGGAGCTGTTCGCGCTCAACGCTCCCGAGACCGAGAAGGCCGAGGATATGCGCGCGCTGCGCAATTCGCTCACCTTGCGCTGGTTCCAGCATCCCGAAGGCGCGCGGACGCTGGCGGTGATCAGCCCCGGGCGATCCGACGGCCGCTCGCTGGTCGCGGCCAATCTCGCGGTGAGTTTCGCGCAGGTCGGCGTCCGTACGCTGCTGATCGATGCCGACATGCGCAACCCGCGCCAGCACGAGCTGTTCGGGCTCGACAATCGATCGGGGCTCTCGGGCTATCTCAACGCCCGCGGCGAGGATGCCGCGCATTATTATATTCCGGAGCTGGAGACGCTGACGGTGATCCCGGTCGGCAAGCTGCCGCCGAGCCCGCAGGAATTGCTGCTCCGGCCGACGCTCGCGTCGCTGATCGAGGCGGTGTCGCTCAATTTCGAGGTGGTGGTGGTGGATACGCCCGCCGCTTCGATCGGCAGCGATTATCAGATCGTCGCGTCGGCGACGCGCGGCGCGCTGCTCGTCGGGCAGAAGGGCGCGACCCGCACGCGCGACGCCCGTCGCATGCTCGATACCTGCCGCGATGTCGGCGTGAAGGTGGTGGGAGGCGTGCTGCTCGAAGCGGGCAGCGCGTGATGCGGCCGGCGATCGATACGTCGATCGAGCAAAGGGCGGTCCATCGGCACGGCATCGGCCTGCACGAGGTGTTCCGGATCGTCGCGGGGCGCTGGCCGATCACCGTCGCGACGGTCGCGCTCGCGCTGCTGCTGGCGCTCGTCTCGATGTTCCTGGTGCCGCGGCTCTACCAGACCTCGACCGAGATATTGATCAGCATCAAGCCGCCCGAGCGCGTCGGCGGTCCTTCGATCCTGGAGCAACTGGCGCCCGAATATATCTCCACCCAGATCGACATCATCCGCAGCAAGCAGGTGGCGCTCCAGGTGGTCGATCGGCTCGGGCTGGCGGGCAACGCGCTGTTCGTCAGGGATAGCGGCTGGCGCCCGCGCGACGGTGATCTCAGGACCTATATCGCCGATATGCTCGTCCGGCGGCTGCACGTCTCGCAGGGCGCCGACATGTCGCGGACGGTGACGATCAGCTACCGGGCGCCCGTGCGGCGCTTCGCGGACGTGATCGCCAATGCCTTCGCCGAAGGCTATCAGCAGGCGAGCGCGGAGCGGCAGAAGGATCCGGCGCGGCAGGCCTCGGCGATGTACCAGCGCGCGGCGGCGCGGCAGCGCGAACGCCTGATCGGCGCGCGCGCATTATTGTCGTCCAGGCAGCGCACGCTCGACGTCTCGCAGGAGCAGAATCGCGCGACGCCGGAGCAGACGCAGCTCCAGGCGCTCGCCAGCCGATCGGCGGCGGCCGAGCGGGACAAGGCGATGGCGTCGGCGAAGGCGGGCGCCGG
>NZ_CAHJXD010000008.1 GCF_903644055.1 Sphingomonas bacterium
TGACAGCGCCTCCTCGCACCACCATTGAATCAGCCGATCACTATCCTCGCAAACGATTAATAGGTCCTGAGTCTAGATCCGAATTCGAGCCGGTTTTGCGCATGATATCGTGATCCTCCCCTGCCAGGGGAGGATCGTCGTAGGCCGCGCTTCCGGTTGCCCCGGCTCTGGCGCGTCCCCGCGCAGCCAGAGCTTGCTGCACCACGGAGGCAGCGCCATAGGGCGGCGATGCCCCACTTTTCCCCGATCGATCCCGCATGACCGAATCCGCGCGCGCCTCGCCGGGCGGCAGCGATCCCGGCATGGGCTTTCGCGGCTTCGTCGCGCTGATGGCGGCGCTGATGGCGATGAATGCGCTCGGCATCGACAGCATGCTCGCGGCGCTGCCGGCGATCGGCCGATCGCTCGATGTCGCGTCCGAAAACGAACGGCAATGGATCATCTCGATCTACGTCCTGGGGTTCGGCGCCGCGCAGATCGTCTGGGGCCCGTTCGCCGATCGCTACGGCCGCAAGCCGATCGTCGTCGCCAGCCTGACGCTGTTCGCCCTGCTGAGCCTGCTCGTCGCGCTGGCACCGAGCTTCGGCACGATGCTCGCCGCGCGCTTCCTGCAAGGCATCGCGGCTTCGGCATCGCGCGTGCTGGTCGTTTCGATCGTGCGCGACTGTTATTCGGGGCGGCGGATGGCGCGGGTGATGAGCCTGTCGTTCATCGTCTTCCTGTGCGTGCCGATCCTCGCGCCCACCATCGGATCGGCGGTCCTGGCGATCACCGGATCGTGGCGGCTGATCTTCTACCTGCTCGCCTTCTACGGCTTCGTCACCGCGATGATCGCCGGTTTCCGCCTGCGCGAGACGCTGCACCCCGACTATCGCCAGCCGCTCTCGTTCGGCGGGGTCAGCCTTGCGATGGCGCGCGTCGTGACCAACAGGAATACGATCGGCTATACGCTGGGCAGCGCGTTGAGCCTGGGTGCGCTGCTGGGCTTCATCAATTCGATCCAGCAGATCGTCGCCGATACGTTTCACGCGGCGCGGCTGTTCCCGCTGGTGTTCGCGACGACCGCCGCGTCGATGGGCGTGGCGGCGTTCCTCAATTCGCGCCTCGTCGAACGGCTGGGCACGCGGCGGATTTCGCACACCGCGATGCTGTGGTTCACGGGTATCGGCCTCCTCCATGTGCTCGTGGCGATCACGGGCCACGAGACGATCGGGACGTTCATCGTCTTGCAGGCGCTCGCCATGTTCTGCCAGGGGCTGCTGGGATCGAACTTCGGCACGATGGCGATGGAATCGATGGGCGACATCGCGGGCACGGCCTCTTCGGTGCAGGGCTTCATCTCGACCTGCCTCGCCGCGCTGATCGGAGTCGCGATCGGGCAGAGCTTCGACGGCACGACGGTGCCGGTCGCCGTTGGGTTCAGCCTCGTCGGCCTGGCGACCGTGGCGGTCGTACTGATCACCGAGCGGGGCAGGCTGTTCCACCAGCAGCATCTTCAGCCGGCGGGGTAGAGCCCTTTCCCGTTGACATTGATCTTTCGTCACCCCGGCTCAAGGCCGGGGTGACGTTCAGCCTGAATAGACACACCCTGCGTCTGGCTTCGCCTGCCACCTCCCCTTGCAGGGGGAGGATCGGTCGTCGTTTGACGGCGAGCCGCCTCAATAATCCTTCGAGATGCGGACGTTGGCGCTCTGGCGGCCGATCGTCGAGATCGTCGAGAGCAGCGACAGCCAGCGCGTGATGCGGAATTCGACGCTCGTCGCCGAATAGCCCGCGCCGTCGGTGATGAGCTCCACATAGGTGCGCCGGCCGATATATTTGCCCGCCGCGATCGAGGTCTTCTGCCCGGTGGTGATGTCGGCGGGGACGATGCGCAGCCGATCGAGGTGGACCGCCTTCCGCACCGCGTTGATCGGATCGAGGTTGAGCCCGCCGCCGCCCGAGCTGCGCAGCGACGCCACCGCCGTCGCGAGTTGCAGCGCCTCGGGCGCGGAGAGGTTGGTGATCGAGGTGCCGAACAGCAGACGCGAGAGCAGTTCGTCCTCGGGCAAGGCGGGGACGCTTTCGAAGCTGATCTCGGGGCGGAGGCCGGTGCCGGTGACTCGGATCGAGGCGTTCAATCCCTGAAGGTTGGCGCCGGCGGTGATATCGAGGATCGGATCGGGCGGCGCGCTGCCCGAGAAACGGATCACGCCGCGCGACAGATCGAAGCGCCGCCCCGCGAACTGATAATTGCCCCGGATCAGATCGGCCTTGCCGCCGATCGCGGGATTATCGACCGCGCCCTTGATCGTCAGCGTGGCGCGCCATTCGCTGTCCAGCCCGAGCCCGGTGACCATCAGGCGGCTGAACGCGCGCGCCTTGATATCGAGGTTCCAGGGTTTGACGGGCGCGCTGTCCTCCACCGCCTCGTCGTCGGATCGGTTGAGATCGACGACGTTGAGCCGCGCGACCTGCGCCGCCGCCGCCGAGCCCAGCCGGTAGCGCCCCTGCGAGAGCGCGAGATCGCCCGCGACGGTGCCGCCGATGCCGTCGGACCTGATCGTCAGCGGGCCGGTGACGGCCGCGGCGATATCGTCGCGGTTGAGCAGTTGCGCGTTCTGCGCCTGTAGCGCGATATCGATGCCGACGCCCTTGCTGCCCGAAAAATCGAACGCGCCCCGCCCGGAAACGCTGCCGCCGCCCGCCGTCGTCCCCGCCATCGTATCGAGGACGAGGCGGGAGCCATCGAAGCGGCCGCTCGCGCGGATATTCTGGATGACGGTGCCCGTGCTCGAACTTTCGAGCTTGCCCGCCGTGGTGGTGAGCGTGCCGCGGATCAGCGGCGCATCGAGCGTGCCGCCGACGTCGGCGGCGACCGAGAGCGGGCCGGAAAGGTCGATTGTCTGGACGCCGATCAGCCGCCACAAGGTGTTGCCGGGGCCGGCATAGCGGAGCTGCGCGAACAAGGGCGCGCGGCCGAGCCGGTCGGCGATGTTCGGATCGGGCGAGAGCGGGGCGATCCGCGCCTGCGCGCGGCCGATCGTGCGGCCCTGGAGTGCGGCGATCGCGCGCATCGCCAGGCCGTTCTGCGTGAGCGCGGCGTTGAGGCCGAGGTCGATCGGCTGTGAGGCGAGGACGAGGCCGGAGCGGGTGAGCCCCCGGATCGTGAGATCGGCGCGGCCGGTGGGCGCGGCGTCGGGGCTCGACTGGAAGCTGGCGTGGCCGCTCGCGGCGCCCGCCAGGCCGAGCCTGGGCGCGACGATATCGGCGAGGCCAAGCGGGAGACGATCGAGCGCGAGATCGAGCGCGGTCGGTCCGTCGCCGAACCGGCCGCCGATCGTGGCGCTGCCGCCGCCATAGCCG
>NZ_CAHJXD010000009.1 GCF_903644055.1 Sphingomonas bacterium
GACGAGGCCCGGACCGTCGATCCTGCCCGTGACCGCCATCAGCCCGGCCCGGCGCCAGGCTATCGCCGGATGATCGCGCGCTTCCGCCGGCCGCTCGGGTCTTCCCACCTGCCGGAGCAGATCGCAGGCATGCGCCGCGGCAAGGCCGGCATCGGTGGGCGGATCAGCCATCGACCCACCCTATCCGGTGCGCGGGCCCGGCTCCACTTGTCTCGCACGGGGCTGATGCCGCAAGCTCCGCGCGATGGACGATCCCGCGCTCCTGCCCTGGATGCTTCGAAGCGATTGGCGCGCTGATCGCCGGCCGCTGGTGACTGTCGATCTCGCGCAATGGCCCGCCGACGAGGCGATCGATCCGCTTCCGCCCGTCCCGGTGATCGCGATCGGATCCGCCGATCATCCACAGGCCGGCGGAGCCGATGTCGTGATCGAGCCCCCCATCCCGCTCGCCGCGATCGTCGCCGGGATCGCGGCGGCGCCGCGCGCGGCTTCGGCGCTGGTTGAGTTGCTGCGATCGATCGAGGAGCTGGCCCCGGCGGCGGCCCTGACGCTCGAATCTTTCGCCTTCGCGATGGCGCAGGGCAGCGCCGAGCATGCCGGCTGGCTGGCGCGCAGGCCTCCGCCACGCGCTGCGGCTCCGGGGAGGCTGCTGATCGAGCGCAAGGGCGCGACACTGGCGTTGACGATCGACCGGGCCGCCGCACGCAACATGATCGACCGCGCCATGCGCGATGCATTGCACGATGCCTTTACGATCGCCGCGCTCGACCCCGCCATCGAGCGCGTGACGCTGCGCGGCAGCGGGCGCTGTTTCAGCATGGGCGCCGATCTCGCGGAGTTCGGCACCACCCGCGATCCCGCCGAGGCGCATGCGATCCGCGCCCGCACGCTCCCGGCGCGCGCGATGCTGCCCAGCACCGCCATCTGTCATGTCCATGTCCAGGGCGGCTGCGTTGGCGCGGGCCTGGAGCTCGCCGCCTTCGCCGGGCGGATCAGCGCCACGCGTAACGCCTGGTTCCAGCTTCCGGAGCTCGAGATGGGCATCCTGCCCGGCGCGGGAGGCTGCGTATCGGTGCCCGCGCGGATCGGCCGGCAGCGCGCGGCGGCGCTGATGCTGTCGGGCAAGCGAATCGGCGCGGATGTCGCGCTACGCTGGGGGTTGATCGATGCGATCGTGGACGATTTGCCCGCCGATGATCGTGGCGCGCACGAGATCGGCGGAGAGTGAGCTTCGCGCATCGCGCCATGGCTTGTGCAGCAGGCAGAGATCGGCGGCCGCGCCGGCCGCGACGCTCCGCGTGCGATCCAGCGCGATCGGATCGGCGAGGAACAAGGCCAGCGCTTCCTCCGGCGTGAGCGCCTCGGCGGTGCCCAGCGCATGCCCGCCCGCCGTCCGCCGCGAGACCGTGGCCGCCATCGCCGCCCAGGGATCGGGAGCGCCGAACGGTGCATCGCTTCCCGCCGCGAACGGCACGCCGGCGGCGGCGAAGGCGCGCAGGCGGTATAGCTCGGGCCATCGCGCCTCGGCGATATCGGCGCGATAGGCATCGCCGCGCTCGGCGACGAAATTCGGCTGCGCGACGACGGCGAGACGCAGTTCCGCGATCTGCGCCACGAGATGATCCGGCGCGACCGAAGCATGTTCGATGCGGTCCCCGGGCACGGTTCCGGCCTCGCGCAGCGCGGCAAGCGTGAACAGGAGCTCGACCTCGGTCACGCAATGGACGGCAACGCCGCGCCTGCGCGCATGCGCCGACCGAATCAGCCGCACCGCATCGTCATAATCGGGAAGATGGGCCTCGTGGAGGTGAAGCTTAACCGGTCCGAGCCGCAGCGACGGATCCAGCCCGCTCTGGCCGAGCGCGAGCGTGCCCGCGATCAGCACCTGCTGCGGCAGCGCGCCGCGCGCGCGTTCCCCCGCGAAATGGCGTGCGACGGCATCGTCGTTGGCGGGGCTCATCTCGGTGACGCCGGTTACGCCGTAGCGCGCGAGCGTCGCGCCGACCCGGTCGAACGAGGGCATTTCGCCGCCCAGCGCGCGCCGCGCCCACGCATCCTCGTCATAGAGGCGCCCGGTCCATTCGCCGCCGCTTCGCTCGAGGCCCTCCGGCGGCGTAAGCCCATAAGCGAGGAGCCGCTCGAGCCCGATCGAGTTGAACACCCACAGCCGCCCGGAGCGGTGCTGCACGCGCACCGGCCGGTCGGGCACTACGGCATCGAGCCAGCGGCGATCGATCGGCCCCGCGACGCTGTCATGATAGCCGATCCCGCGCAGCCATCCCTCGCCGCGCGCCGAAAGCGCCCGCGCCAGTGCCTCGGCGTCGCGGACCTCGGGAGGGCCGCAGCGTACCGATGCCGATGCCGCGGCGGTGGCGGCGACATGGATATGATGATCGTGCAGCCCCGGCAGCAGCAGCGCGTCGCCGGCATCGATCACACGATCGGCCCGATGCGGCAGCCCCCGGTCGATCGCCACGATCCGGCGATCCGCGACGAAGATATCGGCTATGCGTCCGTCGAGCAGCTCGGCCTGTCGGATCAGCAGCGTGCCGGCCATGCCGGCGCTCAGGCGGGATCCTGGAAGAGCAAGCGGACCTCGCGGCGGAGCAGCTTGCCCATTTCGTTGTAAGGCAGCGCCTCGACCCGGACGATACGCTCGGGGACGCGCGACGAACGCAGCCGATCCCTGACCAGCACGCGCAATTCGTCGTCGGACACCTCGCCCTTAAGCGCGATCGCGACCGCGACCGTCTCGCCCCACTCGGCCGAAGGCATGCCGACCGCCGCGACGTCGGCGATCGCGGGATGGCTGAGCAGGACATCCTCGATCTCGCCGGGCGAGATATTCTCGCCGCCGCGAACGATCACGTCATCGGCCCGGCCCGACAGGAACAGATAGCCTTCCGCATCGAGATAGCCGGCGTCCCGCGTCGGAAACCAGCCGTCGGCGTCGAGCGCGCTGCGCTCGCGATATTCGCCCGAGACCTGATCGCCGCGGACATATATCTCGCCGGGCTGGCCGGCGGGAAGCACGCGGCCGTCCTCGTCGCGTATCTCGAGCTCGATCGTCGGCAGCGGCTTGCCCACCGACGCGAGCCTCGCCTTGACGGCGGGATCGTCCGAAGCCTGCGCCGCGCGATGTTCGTCGGGGCCGAGCAGCGCGACGGTCGAGCTCGTTTCGGTCAGACCGTATGCATTGGTGAAGCTGGTCTCTGGAAACAGCTCCAACGCGCGGGCGATCAGCTCGATCGGCATCCGGCCGCCGCCGTAGGCGATCGCACGCAGCTTCGCGAGATCGGGCGTCGCGCCGCCCTCGCCCAGGCTCTCGACGATGCGCGACAGCATGGTGGGTACGACGAACGCGTTGGTCGCGCCTTCGCTCGCGCACAGGCCGATCCAGGTGCCGGGCTCGAACGCGGGCAGCAAGATGATCCGGCGCATCGCATAGATCGAGCTGAGCAACGCGGCGATGCCGGCGATATGATAGGGCGGCACGCTGACGAGCGCCGCCTCGCTTTCCCCGGCCCCCCCGAATTCGACGGTGCCGAGGATGTAGGATACCAGATTGGAATGGCGCAGGATCGCCGCCTTCGGCGCCGCGGTGGTGCCGCTGGTGAATAGCTGGACGGCGATGCCCTCGCCCTCGCCCGCCTCGCGATCGGGCTCCGCCGCTTGCTCCGCGCGCGCCACGAACGCCTCGCGCGCCAAGGCGCGGTGCCCAGCCTCCGGCGCCAGGCGAGCGGCCCGATCGGTATCGCCGACGATATAGGCCGGCGCGATCCTCGCCAGCAGCGCGGCCAGATCGGCATCGGCCAGACGATAGTTCAGCGGGCAATAAGGGATGCCCGCCAGCGCAGCGCCGATCAGCGCGATCGGCGCCGCCTCGCTGCCGGTATCGAGCAGCGCGACATGCCCGCAGCCGCTCTTCGCGATGTCCGCCGCCGCACCCGTCGCGGCATTCCACAGCGCGGCATAGCTCCAGTGGCGGCCATCGCAGGTCAGGCCGATCCGATCCGGCTCGGCATCGGCCGCCATCTTGAGGAGCAGCGAAATATCCACGGGCCTATCTCAGTCCGAGGAGGGCAGCGGCTTGGCATCCTTGAGCAGGAGCGGCGTGCCGTCCAGCGCGAGCGAACCCTGGCCGGGCTTGATGCACAGCAACTCGATCGTGCCCGCGGCATCGGTATAGCGCTTGCCCATCTTGGTGCCTTCCGAGAAAGCGGGGTCGATCGCCCCCTTCTCGCCCGATCTCTCATCGACCATCGGCAGGCCTCCGCACGAGACGGCGCCCGCCGCCGGCGCCTTGATCACCATCACCTCGGTATCATCGACCGCGCTCTTCAGCTTGCCGCCAGCTTTCATCCGTCGTTTCCGTCCAAATTTCCGTTCGGACGAAACGTCCGAGTTGTGTGAGCGCGATCCTACCCGCTTCGCGGCCGCGCGCTACGAAGATTATGATGCCGCGACGCGCCGATGTGCGATGCCGACCCAGCCGCCATCGAAACGTAAAGCCCGCCTCGGCGACCGCCTAGTCGCGCCCGTATCGCGACATCAGTCATCGCGGCCACGATGCGTGAGTGATCAGCTTTTAGGTTTGCCGATGCTGGCGATGTGCCTGGCCACACCCTCGGCGTAGGACGGGGCCAGCATCAGCGCGCTATTGGCCAACCGCTCGACCGCCGCCGCCTGATCGGCGCCGAGATCGGCGGCCAGTTCGATCGTGATCTTGGCGGTCCCCATCATTTCGCCGTTCTGCTGCGTCAGATGTCGGCAGAAGGCCATCACCTCCTGTTCGAACGCATCGTCCGGGAAGACCTTGTGGACCAGCCCCATCACCAGTGCCTCCTGCGCGGTCGCCGGCAGGTTCGCCATGATGAGGAAGCGCGCCCAGTGCGGGCCGACGACGCGGGTCAGACGGCTTACGCCGTTGGTGGCGGGAAGCACGCCGAACTTGGCTTCCGGAAAGGAATAGCTCGCGCCCGCTGCCGCCAGCCGAAAATCGCACGACAGCGACATTTCGAGGCTGCCTCCGACGCATACGCCCTGATGCGCGACGACGAAGGGTTTTTCGATATGCTCCATCTCGTCCCAGATCTGGCGCATGCGGCTGGGCAGGCGACGGTGCATCTCGCGAATGGCCGATCCCGTCGCCGGCCGCTCGCGCGACCCGCCTTCCTTGAGGTCCGCCCCCGAGGAGAAATAGCGCCCGGTCGCGCGAATCAGCATGACCTTCAGCGCGGGTGTGTCGCGAAAGCGCCCGACGGCCTCCTCCAAGCTCGCCATCATTTGCAGGCTTAGGGCGTTATACTTTTCGGGCCGGTTCAGCGTGGCGATGAGGATGCCGTCTTCTTCGGTCACGAGCAAATGGGGGGCTTCGGTCATTCCGTCCTCTTCAAATCTTTCTGTATCGCGGCAACTTTCCGCGCCTCCGATACGGCGCTTCAAACCTGTCGGCGCGCGCCGGTCAAGGCGATCGCCGGACCGCAAAGGCGGTTGCTTGCCCTTATCCACAAAAACGGAGGGTGTTTCATTTTTTTGTTGACGGGGAAGGGCCGGGGGGCGGATTGTCTGCCCATAAAAGAAATGTGGAGAGCGAACATGGCGACGCTGCTGGAGTCGAACAAAACGAAGATCGCCAAGCGCGTGATCGAGGTGTTCGAATTCTTCGATGAAACCAATGCCAAGGCGACGGTCATGGATATCGTCCGGCGCTATCGCCGCCCGCAATCCAGCACCTCCGAACTGCTCGCCAGCCTCGTCGAGATGGGACTTCTCTACAAGGACGCACGCTCGCGTTCCTATTCGCCGACACCGCGACTCGCCACGCTGGGCACTGCCGCCCAGCCCGAGATCATCCGCGACGGGCGATTGTTCGCCTTCATGGATCGGCTGGCGTTCTCCACGCGTCATGCGGTGGCGCTGTTCGGCATGATCGGCACCCATGCGCAAATCTTCCGCTGGTCGCCGGGGAGCGACGATGCGACCCGCGATCTCGGCTGCGGCGCGTCGCAGCCGCTGTCGGCGAGCGCCGCCGGGCTGCTGCTGCTCTCGACCTACTCCAACGATCACGCCGGACGGATGCTATGGCGCCTCAATGCCGAGGCGCCCGACGGCGCCAAGTTCAATCCGGCCGAGCTTCGCGATCGCGTCGCGGACTATCGTCGACAGGGTCACGCCACCGGCGCGGCGGGCTTCGTTCCGGCGGTGCGACTGACCGCTACTTTGCTGCCTTGCACGACGCACGAGCGGCCGTTGGCGCTCGGCGTTTTCCATCCCGATGCGGCGGCGGTCGATACCGACGCCCTGGTGGCAACGCTTGGTCGCGGCATCGCCCAGTGCGCGTCGCCGGAGGAAGAAACCGGCGCGCTCGCGGCCGCCGGCCCGTTCATGATGGCGGTTGCGGGCTGAACGTCGATCGTCTGCGGGGCCGGTCCGGCTCTCCCGGCTGCGCCGCCCGGGAGACGACCTTACCTCTTTCGCCGGTTTATTTTCCGGTCGACCCGTTATGAAATTTGCGCCACGGAGATGCGGTTACGATGAGGATCGGCTCGGCAAGCCCGTCCTTCCGCTTGATAGGGAAAGGATGAAACATGGCAGGTATCGAAGGTGTTTGGGAGTTCGCGGTGCTATCGCCCATGGGCGAGCAAAAGTCCGATCTGACGCTGACGAGCAGCGGAGACACCAGTTTTTCGGGTGGCGGCACCGGCCCATCGGGTAATGTCGAGATCCTCGATGGCGAGGTCAATGGTGACACGGTCACTTTCAAGATGAAGACGAGCAAGCCCTTCCCAATGACGTTGAAGGGGGAAACGACGCTGAGCGGCGACGTCATGGAGGGCAAGCTGGATACCGGTGCCTTCGGCAAGTTGAACCTGAAGGCCACCAAGAAGAGCTGATTTCCTTAGAGGGAGGGGGCACCGCCCCCTCCTCGCATCGGCCGAGCGGGCATCGCACCGTAGAGACCCTGATGTCGACCGGGAGGCTGGATTGACGGATTCGCGGAATTCCGATGCCTGGCGCTCCTCCGCTTCCGATCTCGCGCCGAAACCCGCCTATCGGCGCCGTATCCTCATCGATCCGGCAGCGGGACAGGTGACCGCCGAACTCGAGGATGATTATCACCGCATGACGGTGACCCTCGTCCATCGCGACGGCATCGTCGTGGAGGTCGCGAGCGCGATGAAGCGCGCGCCCTGGACGCTCTGCCGCGGCGCGATGGCCAGGCTTGCCGAAACCTTCACGCATGTCGCGCTGAGCGACATCGCGCGGCGGGGCGAGAAGACGCAGAATTGCACCCACCTTCATGATCTCGCGCTGTTCGCCGCGGCGCATGCGGCCGATCGCGCGCCCACGGCCTACGACATTCAGGTCACCGATCCGGTACGGGATGCGCGGGAGGCGTCGCTCGTCAGGAATGGCGTTCCGTTGCTGCACTGGACGATCGTGGACGACCGGATCGCGGCCCCACCGGAGCTTGCGGGCAGATCGTTGCGCGACCTGGGGGATTGGATTGCCCGGCAGGAGGCCGCCGGCGCGGAGGCGGGGCGCATCCTCCGCTGGGCGACGATGATCGCGCGGGGCCGCAGCATCGATATCCCCGCGGGGATATCGGCGACGGCGTTTCCGGCAGGCACCTGCTTCAATTTCCAGCCCGAACGACAGCACGATTCGATCCGGCTGCCCGGCGTGGATATCGATTTCAGCCTACCCGGTCGCGAACCGCTGCACGATCTGTCTTCACGCTTCTGAGAGTCCGTTTGGCGACACCGGCCGAGCGACTTCCAGCTACCGTTGGTACGTGCTCGATCGGCCGGGCGCCGCCGCTTCGGTTCGCGCCGATCATGGGAAAGGGCGCAAAAAGCGCTTGTCCCTTCGATCCCCCGCTCGCATGTCGATTCTTCAGAGAGCCGCGCCGATCGCCGCTCCGCCGAGAGGGTAGTTTGTGACGTTCAAGACGCGAGTGACCGAACTGTTGCAGATCGAGCATCCGATCGTGCAGGGCGGGATGCAGGGGGTCGGCCGCGCGGAACTGGCGGGCGCGGTCTCCGAAGCCGGGGGCCTCGGCCTGCTGACCGGGCTCACCCAGCCCTCGCCCACGGCGTTGCGCGACGAGATCGAGCGCTGCCGGGCGATGACGTCCAAGCCGTTCGGCGTCAATATGACCGTCTTCCCGACGATCAATCCCCCCGATTATCGGGGTTATGCGCAGGCGATCATCGATGCCGGGATCCCCGTGGTCGAAACCGCCGGCACGCCCGCCGTCGCTGAATTGTGGGAGATGTTCAGCGCGCACGGCATCGTCATCGTCCACAAATGCACCTCGGTGCGCCACGCGCTTTCGGCCGAGCGCAAGGGCGTCCATGTCATCTCGATCGACGGCTTCGAATGCGCCGGCCATCCCGGCGAGGACGATATTCCGGGGCTGATCCTGATTCCCGCGGCCGCCGACAAGGTGAAGATCCCGCTGATCGCCTCGGGCGGGATCGCCGATGGCCGCGGCCTCGTCGCGGCGCTGGCGCTGGGGGCGGAGGGGGTCAATATGGGCACCCGGTTCTGCGCGACGCAGGAAGCCCCGATCCATCCGAACGTCAAGCAGGCCTATGTCGAGAATGACGAGCGCGGGACCAACCTGATCTTCCGCAAGTTCCACAATACCGCGCGGGTCGGCAAGAGCGCGGTCTCCGACGAGGTGGTGAGGATCTCCGCCGAACCCGATGCGGAGTTCAAGGATGTGCAGCACCTCGTCGCCGGCGCGAAGGGACGGATCGTCCTCGAACAGGGCGATATGTCCGCCGGGATATTCTGGGCAAGCATGGCGCAGGGCCTGATCCACGACGTGCCGACCGTGAAGCAGTTGATCGATCGGATCATGCGCGAGGCGGAGGAAATCGTCGGCGCGCGGCTGCGCGCGATGGTCGCGGACACCGCGATGGCCGCCGCCTGATTGAACGGCGATCGCGAGGGCATATCTTGCGGCCATAGGGATTTTGATCGACGCCGGCAGGACCGACCCCCTCGCCCGCTACCAGCAAGTGGAATGACGAAATGTTGACCCCCCGTGACAATCCGCTCGGCCTTTCGGATCCGGCGCTGCTCCGCCATCAATGCCTGGTCGACGGTGCCTGGATCGACGCCGATGCGGGCGGCACGATCGCCGTCACCGATCCCGCCACCGGCGCGCTGATCGGCACGGTGCCCGATCTCGGCCGCGCCGAGACGGCGCGCGCGATCGCCGCGGCCGAGCGCGCGTTCCGCGACTGGAGCCGCAGGACGGCGGGGGATCGCGCGAAGATCCTGCGCGCGCTGTTCGATCTGATGATCGAGGCGAAGGAAGATCTCGCGCTGATCATGACCGCCGAACAGGGCAAGCCGCTCGCCGAAAGCCGGGGCGAGATCGTCTATGCCGCAAGCTTCATCGAATGGTTCGCGGAGGAGGGCAAGCGCGTCTATGGCGATCTGATCCCGACCAACGCAGCCGGCCGCCGCATCCTGGTGATGAAGCAGCCGATCGGCGTGTTCGCGGCGATCACTCCGTGGAATTTCCCCGCAGCCATGATTACGCGCAAGGCCGGTCCCGGCTGGGCCGCCGGCTGCGCCGGGGTGATCCGGCCGGCGAGCCAGACGCCGTTCTCGGCGCTCGCGCTGGGCGTGCTGGCGGAGCGCGCGGGGATGCCCGCGGGCGTCTGCAACATCGTCACCGGCCGCGCGACCGCGATCGGCGCGGAGATGACCGAGAGCCCGATCGTCCGCAAGCTCACCTTCACCGGATCGACCGAGGTCGGCGCCAAGCTGCTCGCGCAATGCGCGCCCACGATCAAGAAGACGTCGATGGAATTGGGCGGCAACGCACCCTTCATCGTGTTCGACGATGCCGATCTCGATGCCGCGGTCGAGGGTGCTGTCGCCGCCAAGTTCCGCAATGCCGGCCAGACCTGCGTCTGCGCCAACCGCCTGTTCGTCCAGAGCGGCATCCACGATCGCTTCGTCGACGCGCTGGCCGCCAGGCTGCGCGGCTTCAAGGTCGGCGATGGCCGCGCGGAAGGCGTGACGCAGGGGCCGCTGATCGACGATGCCGCGGTCCGCAAGGCGAGCGAGCATATCGCCGACGCGATCGGCAAGGGCGCACGGCTGATCGAGGGCGGCCATCCCCACGCGTTAGGCCACAGCTTCTTCGAGCCGACGCTGCTCGCCGACGTGCCGACCTCCGCCGCCTGCTTTCGCGAGGAGACGTTCGGCCCGGTGGCGCCGGTGTTCCGCTTCGAGACCGAGGCCGAGGCGATCCGGATGGCCAACGATACCGAATTCGGCCTGGCCGCTTATTGCTATACCCGCGATCTGGCGCGCGCCTTCCGCGTTGCCGAAGACCTCGAATATGGCATCGTCGGGATCAACGAGGGGCTGATCTCCACCGAAGTCGCGCCGTTCGGCGGCGTCAAGTCTTCGGGGCTCGGCCGCGAAGGCTCCAAATACGGCATCGATGACTATCTCGAGATCAAATATGTCGGCATCGGCGGCATCAATGGCTGACGCCGGCGTCAGGGAAGGAGCATGATGGTTTCGGAATCGAGCGACGCGCCGCAGCCAGTCGAATGGGTGCCGGACATTCCCCACAAGCTCAGGAAGCTGCCCAACATGCGGCGCGTGATCGCGCGCCGGTTGACCGAATCCAAGCAGACCGTGCCGCACATCTATCTGGCGGTCGACGTGCGGCTGGATGCGCTGCTGGCCCGCCGCACCGCGCTCAACGCCGAACTGGCGGCGGCGGGGACGAAGCTGTCGGTCAATGACATGCTGATCAAGGCGCTGGCACTGGCGCTGATCGAGGTGCCCGCCTGCAACGTCAATCTCGTCGGCGACAAGCTCTACAGCTTCACGCGCGCCGATGTCGCGGTGGCGGTCTCGATCCCGGGCGGTCTCGTCACCCCGATCGTCGCCGAAGCCGATAGCAAGCCGCTCGCGGCGATCGCGGCGGAGATCAAGGAATTGGCGGCGCGCGCGCAGATCGGCGGCCTCAAGCCCGAGGAATATAATGGCGGGACCGCGGCGCTCAGCAACATGGGCATGTACGGCGTCCGCCAGTTCGATGCGATCATCAATCCGCCGCACGGCATGATCCTGGCGGTCGGCGCCGGCGACGCTCGCGTCATCCCGATCGACGGCAAGCCGGCGGTCGCCACGGTGATGACCGTGACCGGCGGGTTCGATCATCGCGCGATCGACGGCGCCGATGGCGCCAAGCTGATGGCGGCGTTCAAGCGGCTGGTCGAGGAGCCGGCCGATCTCGGCTGAAGCAGGCACGCCGGCGCTCGCGATCATCGCGATCGACGGCATACCGATGGTCGCGCCGGGCGACGATCTCGCCGGGCTGATCGCGGACGCGCTGGAGCAGGCCGGGGATCGGCTGGCGGACGGCGATGTCCTCGTCGTCGCGCAGAAGGTCGTTTCGAAGGCGGAGGGGCGGCTGGTGCGGCTCACCGATGTCGTGCCGACGCCCGATGCCAAGGCGATCGCCGAGCGCGCGGGCAAGGATCCCGCGGTGGTCACCGTGGTGATGGCCGAGGCGGCCGAGGTGATGCGCGTGGTGCCGGGCGTGGTGATCACGCGGCATCGCGCCGGCCATGTCCTGGCGAATTCGGGGGTGGATGCGTCGAACGCGCTGCCCGGCGGGAATCACGTCGTGCTCTGGCCCGAGGATCCGGACCGCAGCGCGCGAGGCCTGCGGACCGCGCTGCAGGCGCGGTTCGGCGTGCGGATCGCGGTGATCGTCAGCGACAGTCTCGGGCGGGCCTGGCGGCTAGGGACGATCGGCACCGCCATCGGCAGCGCCGGGCTCAAGCCGTTGCGCGATCGGCGCGGTGAGCCCGATCTGTTCGGGCGGCGGATGGAGGCGACGCTGATCGCCGTCGCCGACGAAATCGCCTCGGCGGCGTCGCTGGTGCTGGGTGAGGCGGCCGAGGCCGTGCCCGCCGCGATCGTGCGTGGCGCGGTCTTCGATGCGGACGAGGATGCCGGGATCGGCGCGATCCTGCGGCCGATCGCGCAGGATCTCTTCCGATGAGCCGCGCCCGCCGGATCGTGGCGCTTTGCGGCGGTGTCGGCGGCGCCAAGCTCGCCTTCGGCCTTGCCGGCGTCCTGCCCCCCGAACGGCTGGCGATCGTGATCAACACCGGCGACGATTTCGAGCATCTCGGGCTCGCGATCTCGCCCGATGTGGACACCGTCTGCTATACGCTCGCCGGGCTGGCGGATCGCGAGCGCGGCTGGGGGCTGGCCGGTGAAAGCTGGGCGTTCCTGTCCGCATTGCGCGCGCTGGGCGGTGAGGATTGGTTCCAGCTCGGCGACCGCGATCTCGCGACGCATATCGAACGCACCCGCCGCCTGCGCGAAGGCGAAACGCTTTCTCAAGCCACGGCGGCTCTGGCCGCCGCGCTCGGTATCGCGCACCTCGTGATCCCGATGTCCGATGATCCGGTGCGGACGATCCTGGAGACGGAGGCGGGCGCGCTCGCCTTCCAGCACTATTTCGTCCGCGAACGCTGCCGGCCGGTGGTTCGGTCGATCCGCTTCGAGGGCGCCGGGCAGGCCGCGCCGGCCCCGGCGCTCGCGGCATTGATCGAGGACGACGCGGTGGAGGCCGTGATCCTGTGCCCTTCGAATCCCTATCTCAGCATCGATCCCATCCTCGCGGTGCCCGGGCTTCGCTCCGGACTGCGCCGTGCCGGCGTGCCGATCGTGGCGGTCTCGCCGATCGTCGGCGGCGCGGCGGTCAAGGGGCCGACCGCGAAGCTGATGGGCGAGCTCGGAATTAGCGTCGATCAGGCCGCGATCGCCGCGCATTACCGGGGCTTCGTCGACGCGCTGCTGATCGATACGATCGATGCCGGCGAGGCGGAGGCGATCGAGGCGCAAGGCGTGCATGCCGCCGTCGCGCCGACATTGATGCGGAGCGATGCCGATCGCTTGCAGCTCGCAGGCGCGGCGGTGGCGCTCGCGGAACGGCTACAACGCTGATGCGGCGCGCCGATCAGGCCCGAAGCGCCGGTGCATCGAGCGCGTGCGCATATTCGAGATCTTCGGGCAGATCGATGTCCAGTCCGAGCCCCGGGCGTGTGACGATGGCATAATCCTGCCGATGATGGCGGGCGAAACTGTCGGGACCGAAGGCGAAGGCGAAAGGCCGGTCGTCGGCCAGCGCGATCGCATTGGTGCCGATACGATGCCGATCCGGCGCGAGCGCCACCCCGTCGCGATCGGCCGCCGCGAACAGCAGCTCCAGATCCTCGCGGCACAATGCGGGCAGGTCGCCATGGACCACCGCGACGGGCGCGGAGCCGAGCACGTCTCTTGCCGCGCCGAGCGCAATGTTGAGCGGCGCTTGGCGGTCGTCGCTCCAGTCACCGTCCCACCACGCGGGCTTCTCGGCGGAAACGAGGCGCGGCCGCGCCCCTGCTGCGATGATCGTCGCGAGGACGTGGCGAAGCATCCGCTCCGCCAGCGCTTCGCGCGCCGCGCCCTCCAAGACATCGGCGAGCCGCGACTTGCGCTCCCCCACCGGCTTTATCGGGACGAGCACGGTCCAGCCGGCGCCCATCGCTTCAGGCTTCGGGAGGTACCAGCGCGCCGGTGATGCGGAAGCCGGCGCCATCGACCTGATAGGTCTTGTTGATGAAGATCAGAACCGAGGTCATCGCTTCGGCGGCCGCCGAATTGGCGAGCGCGCCGCCATGCAGACCGCGCAGCCCCATCAGATCGGCCAGGCCGATCACGACGCCGCGCGCCGCCTTGTCGTCCCCGAACACCAGCACGTCGCAGGCGATATCGGCATCGGTGATCAATTTGTGCGCGGCGACCGCGTGGAAGCCGGAGACGACGATGGCCGCCTCGCCGAGCAAGGCCTGCGCGCGCACCGCGGCGCTGCCTTCCGCCGGAAGCTGCACCCGCATCACCCGGGGCGGCACCAGCGGCACGGTCGTATCGATAACCAGCTTGCCCGCGACGTGCGGCGCGATTTCGCCGAGCGTGGCGTCCTGCGCCGCCCAGGGCACCGTCACGAACACGATATCGCCGGCGCGCGCCGCATCGGCATTGGCCATGCCGGTCAGGCCGTGGCCCAGCTCCTGCGCCGCAGCCGTGGCGCTTTCCGCGGAACGGGAGCCGATGACGACCTTGCGGCCTGCCTTGGCGAGGCGTCTTGCGATGGCGGCGCCGAGTTTGCCGGTGCCGCCGACGATGGCGATGGTCGCGTCAGCCGACGCATAGGATGCGGTCATCATAATCTCCGTGGAAAGCCGGCGGATCGATCGATCCGTAGAGCGTGTTGCGCTGGCGGGTCGGGCGGCCGGCCCGCGCCGCGAGCGCCATCATTTCTTGGGAATCTC
>NZ_CAHJXD010000010.1 GCF_903644055.1 Sphingomonas bacterium
GGCCGGCGCGGCGGATTGCAGCCCCACCGCATCGACGAGCTGGACGTCGACCGCGGGCTGCTGGAGCGCGCGCGGCGGCGGGCGGTGGGCGATGCCGATCGTCAAGGCCGCGAACAGCGCGGCATGCGCGGCGACGGCGAGGCCGAGCCCCGTGCGATCAGCCCGTTCCATCGGGATATCCGGCGCGGCGGCTCATTTCTTCGCGCCCGCCTCGGTGACCAACGCGACCTTGGTGAGCCCGGCGCGGCTGAGCTCGCCCATCACGGCCATCACCTTGCCGTAATCCAGCCCGCGATCGGCGCGCAGGAAGACCTGCGGCGGCTCCGTCCCCGCCGCCGCCTTGCGCGCGGCGAGGCGATCGGGGAGCGCCGCCAGCGCGATCCGTTCGTCATCGAGGAAGACGCGACCCTGATCGTCGAGCGAGACCTGGATCGGCTTCTTGTCCTGATCGAGCGCGCCCGCGCGGCTCTGCGGCAGGTTGACCGGCACGCCCGCGACCAGCAGCGGCGCCGTGACCATGAAGATGATCAGCAGCACGAGCATGACATCGACCAGCGGCGTGACGTTGATCTCCGCCATCGGCGCGCGGCGGCGGCCATGCCCTCTGCGTGCGACCGGCCCCATCGCCACCCCCTCAGGCCTCCTGGTCCAGTTCGCGGCTCAGCGTCGCGTGGAAACCGTCGGCGAAGCGGTTGACGCCCGCCTCGATGCGATCCAGCCGGTGGGTCATGCGGTTGTAGGCGATCACCGCGGGGATCGCGGCGAACAGGCCGAGCGCGGTGGCGAACAGGGCCTCGGCGATCCCCGGGGCGACCGCGCCGAAGCTGGTGTTCTGCGAGGCGGCGATATCGCTGAACGAGCGCATGATCCCCCACACCGTGCCGAACAGCCCGACGAACGGACAGACGCTGCCGATCGTGGCGAGGACGTTGAGCCCGCTCGATAGGCGATCGATCTCGGCCGCCGACGTGCTGCCCATCAGCGTCGCGAGGCGCGCGCGCGCCGCGTCGCGGTCGACGCGCTTGCCGCCCGTCGAGAGGCGCCACTCCTGCACGCCCGCCACGAACACGCGCGCGCTCGGCAGATCGGAGCTGGCATGCTCGCGGTGGAAGCGATCGACATCCTCCGCCTTGGCGAAATCGCGCTCGAACGCGGCATTGCGTTTCTGCAGCCGCGCGAGCGACAGGCCGCGCCCCAGGATGATCGTCCAGGTCCACAGGCTGGCGAGCAGCAGACCGGCCATCACGATCTTCACGACGAGATCGGCATGCAGGAACAAAGCCAGCGGCGAAAGCGTGCCCGCGACGGAAGAAGTAACCACCAGATCGTTCATTCCGTGCTCGCGGCTCCCATTTCGGCCCTGCCCATGACGTTCCGGAAAGCCGCTATCCAGGCGGCGGGCTGCCTTCTGGGTTTGCCGCCGGGCGCGACAAACGCAACCCTGATCCGGCCCGCCACCAACAACGCATCGCCGCGCATGACCTTTTGCTGAACGACGCACGACGATGCGCGGACTTCGATCAGCCGGCTGACGATCGTCACCCTGTCGCCGAGCCTCGCGGGCTTCTCGTACCGCAGCGTCGCCTCCACGACGACATAGCTGCCCTCGCCGCCATGCAGCGCGGCGAGGTGATCGGCCCCGCACAGCGCGAGCATCTCCCACCGCGCGCGTTCGAAATAGCGAAGATAGTTGGCGTGATAGACCACTCCACCCGCATCGGTATCCTCATAATAGATCCGGATCGGTAGATAATGTTCCCCCGCCCTAAGAAATCCGGAACTGGGGACATCGGGCGAAACTATATCCACGCAGGTATTTTAGCCGATCGGAACGTGTGTCGCGACATCTGTTTACGGCTTCAGGTGTATTGCCAATATATGACGCTACTGTTGTGCATTTGCGACACCTCTTTGCCGAATTGCTGCAAGCGCGTCGTACCGGTTTACAGAGGATGAACAGGGCAGCATCCTGTCGGCAAGCTTTGTTCCGGCTCCGGCCGGCTCGGAAGCGACATTATAGATCACGGCACGGAAACGGCCGATGACATAAAGGGGTCAATATCGTGACATTCAGCAACACGGCGCGCCGCCTCCGGGCTGGTTCGGCCATTTCCACGATCGCGCTTTTGGCGTTCGTCAATTCGCCTGCCTTGGCGCAGGCGCCTGCCACGCAAACGGTTCCGCCCGCCCCCGGCGAGGTCTCGGGCCAGGCGGCTACGCCAGCTCAGGTCGAGGACAGCTCCTCCAAGATCAGCGATCAAGGTCCGGACATCGTCGTCACCGGCTCGCTCTTCCGGAACCAGGTCAACACGGTTTCACCGCTCACGACGATCACGCAGGATACGCTTCAGAAGGCCGGCATCACCACGATCAACGACGCGATCCGCTCGGTATCGGCGGATAGCGCCGGCTCGATCCCGACGGGCTTCCAGGGCGGCTTCTCGGCCGGCGGTGCCGCCGTGTCGCTGCGCGGCCTCGGCGTCTCCTCGACGCTGGTCCTGATCGACGGCCTGCGTACCGCCAATTTCCCGCTCAACGACGACGGCCATAACGCCTATGTCGATCTGAACTCGATCCCGTTCGCCACGGTCGAAAAGGTCGACGTGCTGCGTGAGGGCGCATCCTCCACCTACGGCGCCGATGCGCTGGGCGGCGTGGTCAACATCATCACCCGCAAGCACTACAACGGCCTGGATGGAGCGATCGAAGGCGGCGAGGCGGGCAAGGGGTATGCCGGCCGCATTCGCGTCAACCTGACCGGCGGTATCGGCGATTATGAGCGGCAGGGCTTCAACTTCTGGGCCGGCGCCGAATATCAGCATGACGGTCGCGCTTCGGTGCAGGACATCGGCTTTCCCTTCAACACGGCGGACCTGAGCACGATCGGCCTCGCCCAGAACAACACCGGCATCACATCGCTCACCGCGTCTCGCGATAATGGCACCGTCCGCCGGTCCACCCAGACGGACATAAACGATCCGTTTACGGGCGGCACGGCCAGCGGCACCTACACGACGCTGAACCTCAATTGCGCGGACGGCACCTTCACCGTCGCCGGCGCAGCCGGCGGCACCGCGTGCCGGTCCAACGCCACCAACGAATACAGCCAGGTCCAGCCGCGCCAGGATCGCTACTCGTTCAGTGGCCGTCTGTCGGTCCGGGTCAGCGATGATATCGAGGGCTACGTCAGCGGCAGCTACACGTTCAACGAAGTCGATATCCTCGGCGCGCCGGCGGTCGCCCGCAACCGCCAGCCTTATGGCGGTGCGCCCACCACATCTTCGCTCAACGTCGTGCTGCCGTATTTCGTCTGCGCGGCAGGCGTGAACTGCTTCACCGCCGCCGACAAGCGCCTCAACCCGAACAACCCCTATGCGACCGACATCAACGCGACCCAAGCGACCGCGCTCGCCAACGCCGCGCGGTTCTACGGCTACCTGCCCGACATCGTGGGCCATTCGGATCGCAAGAACCACGTGATCCGCGGCACCGCCGGCGTTCGCGGCAGCTTCGGCGACGGCTGGAACTTCAACGTCGATGCCGTCGGCGCGAAGGATTATCTGACATATACGTCGTTCAGCACCGTCAGCATCGCAGGCCTGCGGCAGGCGATAAATACGGGCGCCTACAACTTCGTCAATCCAAGTTCGAACTCAACTGCCGTGCGCCAGCTCGTCGCTCCCATCAACGCGTCGAAGTCCAACAGCTCGCAGGCGGCGCTCGACGCCTCGATCTCCAAGGACCTGTTCATGTTGCCGAGCGGCAAAGCCCTGTCGGTCGCTGTCGGCGGCCAGATCCGTCGCGAGACGCTGACCAACAACAGCCAGAACCCGCAGCTGCTGAACTATGCCAACACCGCGGCGGCGTTCGGCAGGCACACCGTGTCGGCCGGCTATTTCGAGGTGCAGGCGCCGATCTTCGATCAGCTTCTGATCGTCGGCGGCGGTCGCTACGATCATTATTCGGAAGGGTTCAGCCACTTCTCGCCGAAGATCAAGGCGGTGCTGACTCCGGTCAAGATGGTCAGCATTCGCGGTGGCTACTCGCAGGGATTCCGCGCGCCGACGTTCGCGGAGAGCAACCCGGCGTCTAGCTACCCTGGCTTCGTTACCTACCAGCCGCCGGCTAATTTCGTTGCAGCGCACGGCGGCACCGCCAATACCTTCTACACCGCGCCTTACAGCGTCGGCGGCGGCTTCTCGGGCAACCCGAACCTGAAGCCGGAAAAGTCGCGTGAGTTGGATCTCGGCGCGACCTTCCAGCCGGTGCGCTGGCTGAGCGTGGGCGTAGACTTCTACGACGTGAAGAAGACCGACACGATCGTCGCCGGTCCCGACGCCGGCAAGGCACGCGCGGCCTACTACAGCCAGACGACGCTTCCCGCTGCGATCGCCGCTGTCGCCGCCATTCCCGGCTATTCGGTCAGCGCGGTTGACGCGGTCGATCCGCTCTTCCCGAACGCGCTGCCTCGCGTGCTCGTGATCAACGGGCCGTACGTCAATGCCGGCTTCTTCAAGACGCAAGGCATCGACGTGAACGCCTACCTCAACATCCCGGTCAACGAGGACCTGCGCATCCAGAGCCGTCTGGATGTTACCAAGATCCTTAAGTTCAACGTCGACTTCGGCGATGGCGTCATTCGCAAATATGCGGGTACGCTCGGGCCGTACGAGTTGTCGTCGGGCGCCGGCACGCCGAAGTGGCGCGGCAACTGGCAGAACACGATCACCTACAAGCAATTCAGCTTGAGCGCGACGACCTACTATGTATCGCGCATCAAGCAGGTAGCCGCGGATGAGGAAGCGCCGGGAGCGAATGGCCAGATTGACCTTTCCTGCGCGACGGCGGCTGGAGATCTTTATGGATATCCGACGGCAGCCTCGCAGTCCGCGAACTGCTATATCAAGAAGTTCATCTACGCCGATCTGAACGGCACGGTGCGGGTGAACGACGCCTTCACCTTCTACATCAACGTCGGCAATTTCACGAACGCCAAGGCGCCGGTGGCTCCGGCGTCCTACTCGGGCACCAACTACCTGCCGACCTGGCACTATGCCGGCGTCATCGGTCGCACCTTCCGGGTGGGCGCGAGCTTCAAGTTCAAGTAATCGAAGCGAACTCGGCCTAAGGGGGCGGCTCCGCGAGGAGCCGCCCTTTTTTTATGCAACCGCCAGCTCAAGCTTGCCGTCGCCATCGTCGACCTTGACCGTCGCGCCATCGGGCACCTGCCCGCGCAATATCTCCTCGGCGAGCGGATCCTGGAGGTAGCGCTGCACCGCCCGCTTCAACGGCCGTGCCCCATAGACCGGATCGTAGCCCACCCGCCCCAGCCACTCGCGCGCGCCCGCCGAGATGTCGAGCGTGACCTTGCGATCCTTGAGCAGCCGCTGGACGCGGCCGATCTGGATGTCGACAATCGGGCCCATGTGCGCCTGCCCCAGCCGGTGGAAGAGGATGATCTCGTCGAGCCGGTTGAGGAATTCGGGGCGGAAATGCCCGCGCACCACCTCCATCACCTGCGGCTCGACGACGTCGGTCGAGGCATCCTCGGGCAGGTTGGCGAGGAACTGGCTGCCGAGGTT
Organism: Sphingomonas bacterium; assembly: GCF_903644055.1. Classification (GTDB taxonomy): domain Bacteria; phylum Pseudomonadota; class Alphaproteobacteria; order Sphingomonadales; family Sphingomonadaceae; genus Sphingomonas_I. Next base: position 5,583 of record NZ_CAHJXD010000010.1, read on the forward strand.
CGAGGTCAGGATGATCAGCGTGTTGGTGAAGTCCACCGTCCGGCCATGCCCATCGGTCAGCCGGCCATCGTCGAGCACCTGCAGCAGGATGTTGAACACATCCGAATGCGCCTTCTCGACCTCGTCGAACAGCACGACCTGATAGGGCCGCCGCCGCACCGCCTCGGTCAGCACGCCGCCTTCCTCATAGCCGACATAGCCCGGCGGCGCGCCGATCAGCCGCGCGACGGCGTGCTTCTCCATATATTCGCTCATGTCGATGCGGACCATCGCGCTGTCGTCATCGAACAGGAAGCCGGCGAGCGCCTTGGTCAGCTCTGTCTTGCCGACGCCGGTCGGTCCCAGGAACAGGAAGGAGCCGAGCGGCCGGTTGGGGTCCTGTAGCCCCGCGCGCGCGCGGCGTACGGCGCGCGATACAGCGGCGACCGCCTCGGCCTGGCCGATCACACGCGCGCCGATCACCTCTTCCATGCGGATCAGCTTGTCGCGCTCGCCTTCCAGCATCTTTTCGACCGGCACGCCCGTCCAGCGGCTGACGATCGCGGCGATATCCTCATTGGTCACTTCCTCGCGGACCATCGCGCCCTTGGCGGCGGACTGCGCGCCGGCGAGCTCGCGCTCCAGCGCGGGGATCGTGCCGTAGGAAAGCTCGCCCGCCTTTGCGAGGTCGCCCGAGCGCTGCGCCTGATCGAGCTGCGTCCGCGCGGCATCGAGCTGTTCCTTGATCTTCGCCTCGGCGTTGATCTTGTCCTTCTCCGCCACCCAGCGCTGCGTGAGCGCCGCCGACTGCTCCTCGAGATCGGCCAATTCCTCCTCGAGCGCGGCGAGCCGATCGCGGGAGGGCTGGTCGCTCTCCTTGGACAGGGCCTCGCGCTCAATCTTCATGCGGATGATGCGGCGGTCGAGCCCCTCGATCTCCTCGGGCTTGCTCTCGACCTCCATGCGCAGCCGGCTGGCGGCCTCGTCCATCAGGTCGATCGCCTTGTCGGGCAGGAAGCGATCGGTAATGTAGCGGTTGGAAAGCGTCGCCGCCGAGACCAGCGCGCCATCGGTGATGCGCACGCCGTGGTGCAGCTCATATTTGTCCTTGAGCCCGCGCAGGATCGAGATCGTATCCTCGACCGTCGGCTCGCCGACCAAGACCGGCTGGAAGCGCCGCTGGAGCGCGGGGTCCTTCTCGACATATTTGCGATATTCGTCGAGCGTCGTCGCACCGATGCAGTGCAGCTCGCCGCGCGCCAGCGCGGGCTTGAGCAGATTGCCCGCGTCCATGGCGCCTTCCGATTTGCCCGCGCCGACCAGCGTGTGCATCTCGTCGATGAACAAAAGGATGTGGCCCGCAGCCGCCTTCACCTCATCGAGCACGCCCTTCAGCCGCTCCTCGAACTCGCCGCGATATTTGGCGCCCGCGATCAGCGATCCCATGTCGAGCGCCATCAGCTTGCGGTCCTTGAGGCCGTCGGGCACGTCGCCGTTGGCGATGCGCAGCGCCAGGCCCTCGGCGATCGCGGTCTTGCCGGTGCCGGGCTCGCCGATCAGCACGGGATTGTTCTTGGTGCGGCGCGCGAGAATCTGGATCGTGCGGCGGATCTCCTCGTCGCGACCGATCACTGGATCGAGCTTGCCTTCGCGCGCCGCCTCGGTGAGATCGCGCGCGAACTTCTTGAGCGCGTCGTAGCGGTCCTCGGCGCCGGCGGTATCGGCGGTGCGGCCGCCGCGCAATTCGTTGATCGCGGTGTTGAGCGCCTCGGCGCGGACCCCCGCCGCCTGCAACGCCTTGCCCGCCGCCGTGTTGAGCGACAGCGCGAGCGCCACGAGCATGCGCTCGACCGTGACATAGCTGTCGCTCGCCTTCTGCGCGATCTGCTCGGCCTGATCGATCACGCGGACAAGATCATTGTCCATTCCGGGAGTCGCCTGCGCGCCCGATCCGCTGACCGCGGGAATCTTGGCGAGCGCGGCATCAACCCCGCCCAGCGCGCGACGCGTATCGCCACCCGCCTTGGCGATCAGCCCGCTCACCATCCCCTGTTCGTCCTCCAGCAGCGCCTTGAGCAGGTGCGAGGGGGTGATCTGCTGGTGGCTCATGCGGATCGCCACGGTCTGCGCGGCCTGCAAGAAGCCCTTGGCGCGATCGGTCAGCTTTTCGATGTTCATACAACCTCCTGTGCAGGCCGATGTGGTGTTGTATTTCTACCACACAAGCCCTGCTTGACCTTCGCGCGTCGCCGTCTCTAGGCGCGCATCATCAAGAACGGGACATGGCATGGCAAACGTCGACGGCAAGTGGGATTGCAAGGTCAGCTCGCCGATGGGCGATCAGAATTTCGTGCTGACGGTGAACAGCGCGGGCGGCGGTTTTACCGGCGCCGCCGAGGGCGGGATCGGATCGATGGACATCGAGGGCGATGTCGACGGCGACGAATTGAGCTGGGCGATGCGCGTTCCCAAGCCCTTGCCGGTGACGCTCACCTGTAAGGCCGTGGTTTCGGGCGACCTGCTCGAAGGCAAGGTCAAGGCGGGGATTTTCGGCAGCTTCGCGGTGACGGGCACGCGGCTCTAGAGACTGTCCCGTTCAAGCTGACCGTCACCCCGGCCTTGAGCCGGGGTCCCGCTACCTGCCAACGCTGAAGAACAAGCGGGACCCC
>NZ_CAHJXD010000011.1 GCF_903644055.1 Sphingomonas bacterium
ATCCCGCCGCCCAGCGCGGCATCCAGCCCGGCCACGCCGAGCGGGCGCCGCAAGGGCGGCGCGGCGGCAGGGGCCACGCCGAAGGCCGGGGATTTGCCGACCGGAAAGACAAACGACTCGCGCATACATGTTCGTGATATGTTCTTAATCTCAAGCGCAGAGTCAAGCGCCACACTCCGGTCGCAATGCATCCGCAGCTTGCCGCTGCTGCTCCCGAGGTGCGCGATGTCGATGGCGATCTTGCTGCTTCAGGTCAGCGCGGCGGCGCCCTTGCCGCCGATCGCCTTCGATCTCGCCAAGGCCAAGCCTCCCATACGGCGCTGCGGCAGCGGCACCGAGGCGGAGATCGTCGTTTGCGGCAGGAGCGATCCCGATCGCTATCGGGTCAAGCCGATCCAAGACAGCTATAGCGACAAGCCTATCGTCGCGGAGGCCAAGCTCGGCGGCGGCAAACTACAGGCGCATGGCATGAAGTCTCCGATTCCGGGCGCGCCGGGCCGCGCGATGCTCACCTTCACCACGACGTTCTAGGGCGTGGCACTCATACCATCGCCAGCGCGCTCACCCGCCCGTTCAGGCTTAACGGCCCCGCCGCCGCGATCTCGACGTCGATCAGATCGCCGATCGCGCCGCCATCGATCAGCACCGATTGCCCCCAGGGCGATTTGCCGAGCATCTGGCCCGGGCGCTTGCCGCTTCGCTCGATCAGCACCGCGCAGCTCTTGCCGACGGTCGCGCGATTGAACGCCATCTGCTGTTCGGCGATCGGCGCCTGGAGCCGTTGCAGCCGTTCGTCGGCGACGTGCGGCTCGATCTGACCGTCCATCGTCGCGGCGGGCGTGCCGGGACGCGGGCTGTATCGGAAGCTGAACGCCTGCGCATGGCCGATCGCGCGCACCACATCCAGCGTGGCCTCGAAATCCGCATCGCTCTCGCCGGGAAAGCCGACGATATAATCCCCCGACACCGCGATATCCGGCCGCGCGGCGCGGACGCGATCGATCAGACGAAGATAGGCGCCGACATCATGCGCGCGGTTCATCGCCTTGAGGATGCGATCGCTGCCCGCCTGCACCGGCAGATGGAGGAAGGGCATCAGTTTCTCGACGTCGCGGTGCGCCGCGATCAGGCCGTCGTGCATGTCGGTGGGATGGCTGGTGGTGTAGCGGATCCGGGCGAGGCCGGGCAGCAGCGCCAGCGCCTCGATCAGATCGTGCAGGCCGCGCGCGCCATCGCGCCAGGCGTTGACGTTCTGCCCGAGCAGGGTGATCTCGCGCGCGCCGCCGTCGATCAGCGCCCCGGCCTCGTCGATCAGCGCCGCCCAGGGCCGTGAGACCTCGGCGCCGCGCGTATAGGGCACGACGCAATAGGTGCAGAATTTGTCGCAGCCTTCCTGCACCGTGAGAAACGCGCTCGGCGCCTGAACGCGCCGCTTGGGCAGCGCCTCGAACTTGGAAAGCGCCGGCATGTCGGTATCGAGCGCGAAGCGCCCCGCCGCCGCATCGCGCACCAGCCTCGGCAGATTATGATAGGCTTGCGGCCCGACCACCACGTCGACCGCGCGGGCGCGGCGCGCGATCTCCGGCCCTTCAGCCTGCGCGACGCAGCCCGCGACCGCGATCATCGGCTTGCCGGTCTTGCGCTTCGCCAGCCGGCCGATGTCGGAATAGACCTTCTCGGCGGCTTTCTCGCGGATGTGGCAGGTGTTGAGGACGATCAGCTCGGCGGTGTCGGCGTCGGCCTGGCGGAGACCTTCGCTGGCGAGCAGCTCGCCCATGCGAGCGCCATCATAGACGTTCATCTGGCAGCCGAACGATTTGACGTGAAAGCTCTTGGGCGCCGGACGGCTGGTCATGACGCGCATCTAGAAGAATGGAGCTTGAGAAGAAAGTAGCCCGGCAGGGGGGTACAAGCCGGGCTAATTCCTGTGGCGGCATCCTCTCCCGAGGCCGTGAGCTCTAACGGCTGCCTCGCTCCCGGGCTGCCGCGCACCGGGGTATGGGTTGCCTACGCCCGCCCGAGCGAGACTGCAAGCGATTTCTGCGACAATTTTATGCATCTGCTTAAAGTCTAGGCAGATGCGGCGCTTGCTCAGCGCTGCGCAAGGTCTACAGGGAATGATGGCGCCGCCTTATGCGTGCCCCCTCTTTCAATCAGGCACCTCATGACGCTTCCCGGCAAAGAATTGCTTTTCCTCGCGCTCGGCGGATCGGGCGAAATCGGCATGAACGTCAACCTTTACGGGTGCGACGGCAAATGGGTGATGGTCGATCTCGGGCTGACCTTCGCCGATCCCGGCTATCCGGGGATCGACCTGATCCTGCCCGATCTCGACTTCATCGAGCGCAACGCCGATTCGCTGCTCGGCATCGTGCTGACGCATGGCCATGAGGATCATATCGGCGCGATCCCCTATCTCGCCGCCGATCTCGGGGTGCCGCTTTATGCGACCCCGTTCACCGCCGGGCTGATCCGCGGCAAGCTCGAGGAGGAGGGTATCACCAAGCAGGTGAAGCTCAAGGTGATCGAACGCGACTCCACCTTCGCGCTCGGCCCGTTCGGCTTTACCTACGTGCCGCTCGCCCATTCGATTCCGGAGGGCAACGCGCTCAAGATCACCACGCCCTACGGCACGATCTTCCACACCGGCGATTGGAAGATCGACGACGAGCCGCTGCTCGGAACGCCTTCCACCGCCGAGGAATTGAGCGCGATCGGCGACGAGGGCGTGCTCGCGTTGGTCTGCGATTCGACCAACGTGTTCAACGATACCGCCAGCGGCTCCGAAGCCGCGGTGCGCGAAGGGCTGGATGGCGTGATCCGCGCCGCGACCGGCCGCGTCCTCGTCACCACCTTCGCCTCCAACGCCGCGCGCGTGCAGACGCTGGGGCAGGTCGCGCGCGATTGCGGGCGGCAGCTCTGCGTCGCCGGACGATCGCTCGATCGCATCGTCAAGGTCGCCAAGGCGACGGGCTATCTTGCCGATTTTCCGCCGGTGATCGATTTCGATGCCGCGATGAAGCTGCCGCGCAACGAGGTGATGATCGTTGCCACGGGCGGCCAGGGCGAGGCGCGCGCCGCTTTGTCGCGCGTCGCGTTCGACAGCCACCAGATCAAGCTTTCGGCGGGCGATACCGTCGTCTTCTCGTCGAAGCAGATCCCCGGAAACGAGATGGCGATCGGCCGCATCCAGAACATGCTCGCCACCAAGGGCGTGAACATGATCACCGATCGGCAGGCGCACGTCCATGTTTCGGGGCATCCGGGGCGTCCTGAACTCGCGCTGATGTACAAGTGGATCCGGCCCGAGATCATCCTGCCCGTGCACGGCGAGATGCGCCACATGGCCGAGCAGGCGCGCTTTGCCGCCGAGGAAGGCATCGCCAAGGGCATCGTCCAGCAGAACGGCGACCTCATCCGCCTCGCCCCCAACGGCCCGAAGAAGATCGGCAACGAGCGCGCCGGGCGGCTGATCCTCGACGGCGACGTCATCCTGCCCGCCGACGGATCGACGATGAACGAGCGGCGGCGGATCGCGATCAACGGTGTCATCGCGGTCACGGTGGCGCTGGGGCAGGACGGCCGGGTGCGCGGCGCGCCGGCGGTGTTGATCCAGGGCGTGCCCGTGGAGGAGGACCGCGCGGACTTCCTCGCCGAGGTGCGCGGCGCGGCGCTCGAAGCGATGAAGAAGGGCGGTCGCGACGAGGCCGCGCTGCGCGAGGCGATCCGTCTCGGCGTCCGCAAGCGCGCGACGGGCTGGACGGGCAAGAAGCCGATCGTCGAGGTCGCGCTGATCCGCGTGTAACGCCCCGCCCCGCCTCTCCACCCCCCATGGCATCGGGATCGATCAGCGCATCAATCGCCAGCCGCGCCTGAGCTGGAAGCCGAGCGTCGCGGCGGCATAGAGCCAAAGGCCGGCGAGCCCCGCCCCCCAGCCCGCCACCACCACCACGGGCAGCAGCGCCCACGGCAATTCGTCGGCGCGTGCCAGCAAGGCCGGTTCGCCGGCACCACCCGCCCAGGCGTTGGCGCGCCGTTGCAGCGCGACCAAGATCATCGCGATCGGCAGCAGCAGACCGATCAACAGCCAACCCCACTGCCCCTGCCCGCGCGCCAGCCCGAGGCCGAGCCCTATGCTAGCAAGGATCAGCCCGGCATCGCCCGCGTACCGGATGGCGCGCGCGTGCAAGAGCGCGCGCGCCTGCACCGCCGACAGCCGCCGCGCGACCAGCCTGAGGATGCCCGCGACCAACAGCGCGACGAGCATCGGCCAGCGCGATCCGGCGAGCCCCGCCACGC
>NZ_CAHJXD010000012.1 GCF_903644055.1 Sphingomonas bacterium
GTGCCCGCGGCGCGCCCGCCCGCGCCCCGGCCGCCGATGGTGGCGATGCTGAGCGGCACCGATGGCAAGGGCGTCGTCGCGGTGAGCTTCGATCCCGACCAGCGTCGGCTGACCTTCTCGGCGGTGGCGTTCGATCCCGGCAAGCATTCCGCCGAGCTGTGGGTGATCCCCGCCGACAAGACGCCGCGATCGCTGGGCGTGATCGATCCCGCCGCACCGCACTCGCGGCTGTTCGGCAGCGGTGCCGTAAGCGAAATCGCGCCGGGCGCGACGCTGGCGGTGACGATAGAGCCGCTGGGCGGATCGCCGACCGGAAAGCCGACCGGCCCCGTGGTGATGAGCGGCGTCGTCCAGAAAACTTAACGCGTGTTGCATCCGGGGCCGCTCGGGCTCCGTAGCTCCGCCGCGATCTCGTGAAGGTCGCGCGAGACAAGGATGCCGATATGATCAAGCTGAACCTGCGCACTGCCTTCGTGGCGCTCGCCATCGTCGGCGGCGTGCCCGCCGTGTCGGCCCCCGCCTTCGCCGCCAATCCGATGGTCGGCGGCGCCGCCATGTATCCGACCAAGAACATCGTCGAGAATGCGGTCAATTCGAAGGATCACACGACGCTGGTCGCCGCCGTCAAGGCCGCCGGCCTCGTCGAGACGCTTTCGGGCCCCGGCCCGTTCACGGTGTTCGCGCCGACCAACGCGGCGTTCGCCAAGCTTCCCGCCGGCACCGTCGATACGTTGGTAAAGCCGGAGAACAAGGCGCTGCTGACCAGCATCCTGACCTATCATGTCGTTTCCGGCACGATGACGTCGAAGACGATCGCCGCCGCGATCAAGGCCGGCCAAGGCACGGCGACGTTGACTACCGTCAACGGAGAGCCGCTCACCGCGGCGATGAAGATGGGCAAGCTGGTGCTCACCGATGCCAAGGGCGGCACGTCGACGGTCACGATCAAGGACGTGATCCAGTCGAACGGCGTGATCCACGTCGTCGATACCGTGTTGATGCCGTAACGATCTGGGCGCGGGCCGATAAGGTCGGTCCGCGCCCGGTATCGAAGGACATGCCCTGGAGCCCGTGCTTCGATACGAGCCCTCGATACGCTCCTACGGAGCTACTCGGTCTCTACTCAGCATGAGCGGGTGGAGCTGAAGTCATCCGACTCTAATGCCCCGGCATCGGCTTGCCCTTGACCATCTTGGAGCCGTTGCGCACGGCCGCGAAGGTGGCGGGGGGGATGGCGGGAGCCTTGTTGCCCCAGCTCGAGCGCACGAAGCTGGCGACGGCGGAGAGCTGATCGTCCTTCAGGCCGTCCTTGAAGCTGGGCATGCCGCCACGGCCGTTGAGCAAGGTCGCCGCGACGAGCTTGGGATCGCCGACGACGAACTTGTTCCTGGCAAGCGTGGGGAAGGCCCCCGGGATGCCCTGGCCTTGCGCCTGATGGCAGGCCGCGCAATTGGCCGCGAAGACCGCGGCGCCGTTGGGCGCGGCGGCGATGGCGGCGCCGGCCGGGAGGGTGATCAACAGGGTGGCAAGCAAGACGTTACGCATGGTTCCTCCGTTCAAGCGGCCGATGCGCGCTTGTGAAGCGCGGCGATCTGCATCCAGGCACTCTCGATCCCGCCCGCCTGCCAGCCGCCGATGTAGCTGAGATGTTCGCCGGCGAGATAGATGCGATCGTCCGGCTCGAGCAGCACCGGATAGTCGCGGGAACGGGTCTCGTCGCTCCACATCGCCCAGCCGCCGAGATTATATTGGACGCGATGCCAGGCGACCGAGAAGGCGTTCTCGAAGCTGTCGGCATAGGCCGGGAAGACCTTCTGGCCGAAATCGACGGCGAACTTCGCGCGACCGGCGGGCGAGAGCGCGCTGACCTTAGCGGCATCGGCGAAGAATTGATAATAGCCGAGCAGCACGCCCTTCTGCCCCAGCCAGTTGGTCGACGGCAGCGAGATGCTGCCGATCTCGCTCTGATCGGTGTAGACGTGGCCGCCGTAGATCCAGTGATCCTCCTCCCAGAAGCGGCGCTTCATCTGGAGGCCGATCTTGCCGACCGGCGTATAGGCCGCGCCGTTCATCGCGGTCTTCTTCGCGGCGGACAGGCCGTTGTCGATCGTCTTGAGCACGGAGAGCGGGATCGTGCAGATGCACCAATCGCCCTTGACGGTGCTGCGCTGGCCGGAGCCGTCGACGACCGAGACCTCGACCCCCTTGCCGTTCTGGCGGATCTTCTCGACGACGGTGGAGTAACGGATCTTGTCGCCGACGCCGTGCTTCACGAAGCCCATCGGCAGCATGTACATCCCGCCCTTGGGCTGGAACATCGTGCGCTGCTGATCCCATTCGGAGACCGAGGACAGCGCCTTCCATCCCTCCGAATGGAGCACGTCGGCGAAGGCATAGGGCCTGGAGGGCGTGCCGGGAACGAGGCCGGCGCCGGGCCTGACCACCCAGCCCCGGCCGTCGGTGCCGTGATAGTTGTAATCCTTGGCGTCCAGATAGCCTTCGGACTTGAGATATTCGAGGAACAGCGCCTTGTCGTCGGCGCCGAACTGCTTGTCGAGGCTGCCCGACTGGACGACCTTGGCGAGGATTTCGGCGGCGTTGCCGCGCATGTCGGCGGCGAGCTCCATCTTGCGGATCGGCTTGTTCGCGAGCGGCCCCGAGCCTTTGGTGAAATACATGTAGCCGGCGTCGTTATCGTTGTTGAACAGCTCGACCTCGACGCCGAATTCCTTGACGTAGTGCAGCGTCGAGCGGTGGTGGAAGGGGATCCGCCACGGCCCGTGGTTGATGTAGAAGCCGTCATCGAACTGGCAGGTCTGCGTCTCGCCGCCGAGCTCGGTGAGTTGGAAGCCCTTGCGCGCGGTCTGCGAGCGGCCGCCGGCGAAGGCGCGCGCCTCGATGATCGTGACATCGTAGCCCGCGCGCCCGAGCTCATAGGCCGAGGTCAGCCCGGCGACGCCCGCGCCGAGGATGATGACCTTCTTGCCCTTGCCGCCGCCATCGAGGGGCGGGGGCGCGATCTGCGCCGAGGCGATGCCCATCCCGAACGCTTCCATGCCCGCGAACAGCAAGGTCGTGCCGCCGATCCGGCCGAGGCCTTCGAGGAAGGACCGTCGTGTCATATTCATGGCTGATTCCCCTCGCGTCCCGCGCCGCAGCAAGAGGCCGGGAGGCCCGGGGAAGTCAAGCGGCCTTGTCTTCGATCAGCGCGGCGTTGGACTGTCCGATAGCGTGAGCTGGAGGAACACGACATCTAGCCAGCGATCGAACTTGTAGCCGACGTTGCGGATGATCCCGGCATCGACGAACCCGAAACGGCGGTGAAGAGCGATCGAGCCGTGATTTTCGGAATCGCCGATCACCGCCAGCAGCTCGCGATATCCGAAGGCGCGCGATGCCTCGATCAGCGCATCGAGCAAGGCGGTGCCGACGCCGCGGCCGATCGCATCGTGGCGGATGTAGACCGAATCCTCGGCGGTGAAGCGATAGGCCGAACGATCGCGGAACTGCGCGGCATAAGCGAAACCGAGCGCGCCGCCGTCATCCTCGGCGATCAGCCACGGTGCGCCGGCGGCGACCACCTTTGCCAGGCGGGCGGCCATGTCTTCGGGCGGAGGCGGCACCTCCTCGAACGTCCCGGTGCCGTGGAGGACGTGGTGCGCGTAGATCGCGGTGATCGCGGTCACGTCGGCGGGGGTGGCGGGGCGGATCTGCATGCGCCCTGTATCTCTTACGGGCTCAGTGTTCGTCCAGACAGATCGGAGTCTGTTTGAAAACGCGCCTTTGGCAGGCTCTCAGCCAGGGAACGGCGATGATCGCCGATCCGCCCGCGGACGAATTGATGCCTGCGGAGATGCACCATCAAAGGACAGGATCAAACACATAGAGGCTCTTTGTCACGTTGAACTCTCGTCACCCCAGCTCAACGCAGGGGTGACGTTTCAGCTTGAACAGGACAGCTCTAACGGATGGCAGGCAGCGGTACTTTCAGCGTCAGACGCATAGTCTTGCTGTATGTTACCGATCGCTCGTTGGGCGCTGCCTTGCGCTGCGCGGCGGTGAGCGTCTTCGTGTCCGCGCCTGCGCCGAGTGTCGTGCCTCCGCCGAGCGCGACCTGCGCACGCACCGCTGGCGAGGCAAAGGCGGCGTCGTCGGGCTCGCGCAGGCGATCGCTCTCCCCGTCGCGACCACAAACGACGATCTCCTCCTGCCCGTTTGACGGTTCGCAGGGACGGCGGGACTCCGCGCCCTTGAGATAATGGTGCGGAGCGGGAACGGCTGGCGCCATATCGCTCAAGCCTGCGGCTGCCACCATGACGAGCAAGGCCATCGGGCTCCCTCGTTCCCTACGAGCGAGGCTATGCATGCCCCAGCATCCACGCCCGAAGCAAGGTGTTCGCGATAGCGTAGGTCGGGGGCGCGGCGAAGCGGGCGTCCGGCGCGCCGTCCAGCGCGGCGGCGACCTCGTCGCGCGTCACCCATAGAGCATCTTCCAGCTCGGTCGTGTCGAGCGTGATCGCGTCGTCCTCGACCTTGGCGATGCAGGCGATCATCAGTTGCGACGGGAACGGCCAGGGCTGGCTGGCGACGTAGCGGATCGCGTGCGCGACGACGCCGGCTTCCTCCAGCAACTCGCGCGCGACCGCCGCCTCGATCGATTCGCCGACCTCGAGGAAGCCCGCGAGCGCGGAATAGCGGCCCGGATCGAACATCGGCTGCCGGCCGACGAGGACGCGCGCCTCGGCACCCTCGCCATGTTCGGCGAGCATGATCACCACCGGATCGGTGCGCGGATAATGTTCGGTGCTACAGGCGGGGCAGAGCCGCGCCCAGCCGGCACGAAACGGCGCGGAGGGCGTGCCGCAGAAAGCGCAGAAGCGGTGGCGGGCGTGCCAGTCGAGCAGGCTGCGCGCGGTGGCATAGGTGCCTGCCTCGCCCGCCGGGAGCGCCGCGAGCACGGCGAACAGCTCGCCCCGGCGGCGCGCGGCGGGGGCTTGCGGATCGAGCCGGGCATAGCGGGCGATGCCGTCGATCGTGCCGAGCAGTACGCGCTGCTCGGCCGGCAGCGCGGGCAGTGGCA
>NZ_CAHJXD010000013.1 GCF_903644055.1 Sphingomonas bacterium
GACCACGGTCGCCACCGCCGCCTTCGCGACGGCGATCGCCATCGCGACGCGGGCCACGATCGCCGCGGCCTTCGCCGCCTTCGCGACGCGGACCACGGTCACCACCCTCGCGCGGCTCGCGCGCCGGGCGGCTGTCCTCCAGCTCGGCGCCGGTCTCCTGATCGACGACGCGCATCGACAGGCGCACCTTGCCGCGCGGATCGACCTCGAGCACCTTGACCTTGACCTCCTGGCCCTCGCTGAGGACGTCGGAGACCTTGGCGACGCGCTCGTTCTTGATCTCCGAGACGTGGACGAGGCCGTCCTTGCCGCCCATGAAGTTCACGAACGCGCCGAAATCGACCAGATTGACGACCTTGCCGTCATAGATCTTGCCGACCTCGGCCTCCATCGTGATGCCTTCGATCCACTTGCGCGCCGCCGCGATCTTCTCGGGATCGGACGAGCTGATCTTGACCGTGCCATCGTCCTCGATGTCGACCTTGGCGCCCGTGGTGGCGACGATCTCGCGGATCACCTTCCCGCCGGTGCCGATCACTTCGCGGATCTTGTCCTTGGGGACGGACATCGTCTCGATGCGCGGCGCATGCGCCGAAAGCTCGCCGACCGAAGTCAGCGCCTTGGCCATCTCGCCGAGGATATGCGCGCGGCCTTCGTTCGCCTGCGCGAGCGCGACCTTCATGATCTCCTCGGTGATTCCCGCGATCTTGATGTCCATCTGAAGGCTGGTGATGCCCTCGCTGGTGCCCGCGACCTTGAAATCCATGTCGCCGAGGTGATCCTCGTCGCCGAGGATGTCGGAGATCACCGCGAAATCCTTGCCTTCGAGGATCAGCCCCATCGCAATGCCCGAGACCGGGCGCACCAGCGGCACGCCGGCATCCATCATCGACAGCGAGCCGCCGCACACCGTCGCCATCGACGAGGAGCCGTTGCTCTCGGTGATGTCGGAAAGCACGCGGATCGTATAGGGAAACTCCTCCTTGGTCGGCAGCACGGGGTGCAGCGCGCGCCACGCGAGCTTGCCATGCCCCACTTCACGACGGCCCGGCGCGCCGAAGCGGCCGACCTCGCCCACCGAATAAGGCGGGAAATTATAGTGGAGCATGAAGCGCTCGTAGGAGAGGCCGGTCAGCCCGTCGATCATCTGCTCGGCGTCGGCGGTGCCGAGCGTGGTCGAGCAGATCGCCTGCGTTTCGCCGCGCGTGAACAAGGCCGAGCCGTGCGCGCGCGGCAGGAAATGGACCATCGCCTCGATCGGACGGATCTGCGTGGTGGTGCGGCCGTCGATGCGCTGGCCCTCCTTGAGGATCGCGGTGCGGACGATCTCCGCCTCCAGCTTCTTGACGAGCTTGCCCGCGGCCATCTGATCCTGCGGCGCGGCATCGGCGAACGCCGCCTTGGCCTTGGCGCGCGCCTCGTTCAGCGCGTTGGAGCGCTGCGACTTGTCGGTCAGCTTGTAGGCGGCGGCGATATCCTTGCCGATCAGCTTCTTGAGCTTGTCCTTGGCGGCCGAGAGATCGGCCTGCGCGGCCATTTCCCACGGGTCCTTGGCGGCCTTTTCGGCGAGATCGATGATCGCATTGACGATCTTCCTCGAAGCCTCGTGCGCGAACACGACCGCGCCGAGCATGACCTCTTCCGAAAGCTCCTTGGCTTCGGATTCGACCATCATCACGGCGTTGCTGGTGGCGGCGACGACGAGATCGAGATCGCTCTCCTTGATCGCGTCATGCGAGGGATTGAGGATATATTCGCCGTCCTTGTAACCGACGCGCGCGGCGCCGATCGGCCCCATGAAGGGCACGCCCGAGATCGTCAGCGCGGCGGACGCGGCGACGAGCGCGAGGATATCGGGCTCGTTCTCGCCGTCATAGCTCAGCACCTGCGCGATGACGTTGATCTCGTTGTAGAAACCCTCGGGGAACAGCGGGCGGATCGGGCGATCGATCAGGCGGCTGGTCAGCGTCTCCTTCTCGGTGGCGCCGCGCTCGCGCTTGAAGAAGCCGCCGGGGATGCGGCCGGCCGCGCTGTATTTTTCCTGATAGTGGACGGTGAGCGGGAAGAAATCCTGGCCATCCTTGACGTGCCGCGCGGCGGTGACCGCGCAGAGCACGACCGTCTCGCCGAGCGTCGCCAGCACGGCGCCGTCGGCCTGACGCGCGACGCGCCCCGTCTCGAGCGTCAGCGTCTTGCCGCCCCACTCGATTTCCGTCTTCTTGATATCGAACATGTCTTTTCCTTCACTCCCGACGCCCTATGCGCCGGGGGCCTCTGTCTGCGGGCTAGCCGGCCCGCGGCGGTGCGGGACTTTTCGCGTCCCTGGTGGACCTCGGCCGAATTGCCTTGGTCCTGGCGCCGCCGTGCTCCTGCGAAGGCAGGAGCCCAGTCTCGGGCGGCTCGCAACCGGGCTCCCGCCTTCGCGGGAGCACATAAACGAAGCGGCCCGCGAGGGGCCGCTCCAGGATTATTTCCGCAGGCCCAGCTTCGCGATCAGCGCGGTATAGCGGGCGGCGTCCTTCTTCTTGAGATAGTCGAGCAGGCTGCGGCGGTTATTGACCATCATCAGCAGGCCGCGGCGCGAATGATTGTCCTTCGCGTGCGTCTTGAAATGCTCGGTGAGGTTGACGATCCGCTCGGTGAGGATCGCGATCTGCACCTCGGGCGAACCCGTGTCGCCCTCACCCTGGGCATTGTCCTTGATGACTTCGGCCTTGCGCTCGGCGGTGATCGTCATTGTCTCTTCACTCCGACATCAGGTTGAAGCCGCGCACCACCGTCGTCTCGTCCGCCACATCGACGAGCGCCACGGGCAGACCGTCGAGCATCGCGAGCGTGAGACCGGGTGGTGCTGCGATCCCGAGAAGCCGGCGGCCCTGACGGAGCGCTTGGGCCTGTTCGGGGGAGACGGAGAGGACCGGGATGTCGTCCAGACCCGCCGTCAACGGCAGGAACAGCGCCTGCACCCGCGCGTCTCTAGCGGCTCGATCCAGATTGTCGAGCGAAATCGCCTGTTCGAGCGTGAACGGCCCCGCCTTGGTGCGGCGGAGCATGGTGACATGGCCGACCGTGCCGAGCGCCTGCGCAATATCGCGCGCGAGACTGCGGATATAGGTTCCCTTGGACACGAGCGCGGAGAGCGTGATTTCAGCAAGTTCCTCCCCGGCACGGGGAGGGGGACCAGCCGCAGGCTGGTGGAGGGGGGCCGCAACGCGCGTCCCGCTTTCACCTCTGGACATATCCCCCGGCAGCGAGCCCCCTCCACCATCGCGGTGCGATGGTCCCCCTCCCCGCCCCGGGGAGGAACTCAGCGCGTGCACCACCACCTCGCGGCGCGCCAGCACCACCTCCTCCCCCGCCCGCGCCAGATCATAGGCCCGCCTGCCCCCCACCTTGAGCGCCGAATAGGCCGGCGGCCTCTGGCTGATCGGCCCGGTGAAGCGCGGCAGCACCGCCTCCACCTCCGCCAAGGTCGGTCGCCGATCGCTCTCGGCGATCACGGCACCTTCGGCATCCAGCGTATCGGTCTCCGCGCCGAAGCCGATCGTGAAATCATAGGCCTTGTCGGCATCGAGCATCCGCCCCGAAAGCTTGGTCGCCTCGCCGATCGCGATCGGCAGCACGCCCGACGCGAGCGGATCGAGCGTGCCGCCGTGGCCGACCTTGGCCTTGCCGCAGCCGCCGGCGCGCAGCGCCCGCTTGACCGCCGACACCGCCTGCGTCGAGCCCAGCCCCACGGGCTTGTCGAGGATCAGCCAGCCGTGCATCGCCGGCGCGTCTAACAGCTTCGCGGGGGAGCAGGGCGGAAAATACGGCGAAGGCTACTTCGGCAGCGCCGCCCGCAGCTTCGCCGCCACCGGCTCCAGTTCGGCAAGCGGGGCTTCCTTCGCCGGCGTCGAGAGCGAGGGCACGTCGCCATAGGCCGGATAGACGTGGATATGCAGATGCGGGACGCTGCTCGCATTGCCGTTGTTCTGCTGGAGCACCACCCCCGTCGGATGAAAGACGTCGCGCTCGGCGATCGCGATCCGCCGCGCCACGACGATCAGCCGCGCAAGATCGGCGGGATCGATCTCCATCACGTTGCGGGCATGCGCGGTCTTCGAGATGACGAGGACATGGCCCACGCTCTCCGGATGATTGTCCATGAAAGCGAGCACCCGGTCATCCTCATAGACCTTGGCGACGGGCAGCTCGCCGCGGATGATCCGCGCGAAGACGTTGCCGCCGTTCCAGCCCGGCCCGGTGAAGCTCGTCGCGCGCGGCGGCACCGTCCACAGCCAACCGACCAGCCTGGCGGAGAGCGCAATGCGCATGTCCGAGAAGCTGTGATCGGTCGCCCAGGTTTCCGACTGGACCCAAGGCCCGCCCGCCGCGACCGCCGCTTCGGCCGCCGCCTTGCCGCGTTGGCCGATGCCGCGCTCGGCGCCGATAACCATCAGCGGGCGATCGGCGAGCTTCCTCGCGGCGGCGACGAGATCGAGCGCTTCCCCGGCCTGCGCGGTCTCGTCGGACAGCGCCTCGACGCTCGTCCCCGCGAGCGGCGGCATGTCGCCGCGCAGCTCGCCTTCGACGAAGGCCTGTTTCTTCGCCGGATCGGCGAAGTCGCGGCCCGTCGCGGCGATGTCCGCCGGATCGATCAGGAAGGTGCCCGCCACCGCATCATCGTCGGCCGAGACGCGCGCGGCGACGATGCCGCCGAGGCTGTGCCCCGCGACGACGATGCGATCCACGTTGATGCGATAGGCCTTCACCGCCTGCGGAGCGCGCAGGAAGGCGAGCGCGGCCTTTCCGTCCTCGATGCAATGCGCGAAGGAATATGTGCCGGGGCTGCCCCAGCTACCGCGATAATGGAGCGTCAGCACGTTCCAGCCCGCGCGCCGCGCCGCCTGCGCCAGATCGAGATTCTGCTCGTTGCCGGGCAATCCGTGGAGCAGCAGCAGGGTCGGGTGCGAACCCGATCCCGCCGCCACGTAGAGCACCCCGTTGATGCTCACGCCGTGCGTCGGGATCCGCACCACCGCCATCGCCGCCGGATTCTTCGCGTCCGCCGGCGGATCGGTGATCACGCTCAGCGGCGGGTTGGGGTAGGCCGGCGGCCCGGCGGCCCCCGCGCCGCTCGCCAGCAGCAGCGATGCCATCAGCAGATGCGCAAGCTTCAAGGCAAATTCCTCCCCCAGGATTTCCGAACAGACTTCAGGGTCAATAAAGCCACGGACCCCATTGGCCGACCACGCGCCAGTCCTTGCCGTGCGTCACCAGCGCATAGAGCGTCCCCCAATGATGGACGCGCACCGCGACGAACGCGGCATGATCGGTGCGCTTGACCCCCGAAAGCACATAATTGGCGTCGCAGCCGAGCCTGTCGTCCCGCCCCGGCCACCAGCGCGGATTGACCCTCGGCGGCATCCAGCTCTCGCGCAGGCGAACGCTGTGCAGCTCGACCGCGGGAGGCGAGATCGCGAAGGCAAGTCCATCGAGGATCGATCGCTTGTCGCGCGGCAGTTCGTCGGTACGCGCGGGCGGCTCGGGAATATGCGCGTTGCGCCCGGCGGCGACCGCGTCGCGGAGCTGCTTTTGCGAGGGCATCGCGGGCGGGCGCCACGGCTGCGGCGGAAACCAGTCGAGCACATAATAACGCTGGAGCTGCCCGCGCGTCGCGACGCGAAACTGCGAGAGCGGACTGCCGAAGGTGAGCCGCGAGACGCAGATCGGCTTGTTGTCCGAAACCAGCAGCTCCAGCACGCTGCGGACGATCTTCTCGTCGGTATCGAGCGTGTCGGGCGTCGGCCCCCTGCCGCAGCCCGCGAGCGGCAGCAGCGCGGCGAGCGCCAACAGCGCTCTACGCATCGAGATCGCGCGCCACGTTCGGCGCCTTCAGCAGATCGTCGATCCGCGCGCCCTGGTCGAAGCTTTCGTCGAGCAGGAATTTGAGCCTGGCGGCATATTTGAGGTTCACGCGCGCGGCGACCGCGCTCTGCAGATAGGCGGTGTTGGTGCGCAGCGCCTTCAGCACCACCTCCTCCTCGCGCCCCAGCAGCGGCTTCACGAAGACGATGGCATGCTTGAGATCGGGCGACATCCGCACCTCGGTCACCGAGACGGGATGTTTGGTCAGCGTGTCGTCGTGGACGTCGCCGCGCGCCAATATTTCGGCGAGGATGTGGCGCACCTGCTCGCCGACGCGCAGCAGGCGGACCGATTTGCCTTCGGAAGTCTCGTTGCGGCGCATGGCTTTCTTCTAGCCGCCCAAGCCCTGCTTTGCGAGCGCCTTGGGCGGCACTTTGCAATTGGCAATATCGGGCGGTCCACCGCCCTTCCGGCCGGTTGGACCGAGGAACCGAGCCATGGTCCCGCCGGTTTTATCCTCGACGCCCGGCGCCTCTTCGATTGCGGCCCGTGCGGAATGCAGACGACACAAGGAGAGTCTGAGATGGGTTATCAACGCAACGACGGCCGTTTCGGCGGCTTCAACGATCGCGACCGCAATTATGGCGCCGATCAGGACCGCAACCGTCCTGCCGGAAACGACTATGGCTATCAGGGCGGCGGCTATCAGGGCGGCGGGCGCGACTATCGCGGCGATCGCCCCGAGGATCGCGGCAACCGCTACAACCGCGACTACGGCAATGATCCGCGCGGCTACGACTATCAGGATCGCGGCCTGTTCGATCGCGCCGGCGACGAAGTCCGCTCCTGGTTCGGCGACGAGGATGCCGAGCGCCGCCGCCGCGCCGACGAGCGCAACGCGCCGCGCGATCAGGATCGCTACGGCAACTCGGACTATCGCGCGGACACCTCGGATCGCGGTCGCGCATACCAGGGCGCCGATCACGGCCATGAGGCCGGCTACCGCTCGTGGCGCGAACGCCAGATTCAGGCGCTCGATCAGGATTATGACGAATATCGCCGCCAGCATCAGTCGAAGTTCGACACCGAGTTCCACGGCTGGCGCCAGACCCGTCAGGGCCAGCGCGATCAGCTCCAGAAGGTTCAGGAGCATCAGGAAGTCGTTGGTTCCGACGGCCAGCATGTCGGCACCGTCGATCATGTGCGCGGCGACCGCATTCGCCTGACCAAGACCGATCAGGCGGCGGGCGGCCACCATCATTCGATCCCGTCGTCCTGGATCCAGTCGGTCGACGACAAGGTGACGATCAGCAAGACCGCCGATCAGGCCAAGGCACACTGGCGCGACGAGCAGGACAATGACGAAGGCGGCCTGTTCGGCAACCGCGACGGCAATCGCACCGACCTCAACCGGAGCTTCTCGGGCACCTACTGAGCTCGGGACATCCGCTAGGGACGAGGGAGGGTCCGGCAGCGATGCCGGACCCTTTTCCTGTGCACCTAATTTTGCACCGCTATAGGCGCGAGGCCGATGAAGATGCGCGACAAGACGATATGGGCGTTATCCGCCGCGATGGCGCTCACCGCATGCACTGTCTCACCGCCGAGCGCGGTCATGCGCGCCGCCTCCCAGCCCCAGGGCGTGACCGGGACCTTCGGGCTGACCGTGCGCGCCGTGGGCGAGCAGGGCGGCGTCTTCTACCTGAATTCCGAGCTGGACTATCGCGACCAGCGCAACCTCTCGATCGCCATTCCCGCCGACCTGTACGCCGATCTGGCGGCAAGGCTCGGCGGATCGCCCCGCGAGAAGTTGCTCGGCAAGCATATCGAAGTGACCGGCGTCGCGAGACGCGTCACGATCTTCTTCCTGGCCAACGGCCGCCGCACCGACAAATATTATTATCAGACGCACATCGAACTTCACTCGCTCGACGATCTGAAGCTGCCGCGTTAGAGGCTGTCGTCTAGAGCCGGATGACTTCAGCTTACCCGCTCATGCTGAGTAGAGACCGAGTAGCTCCGCAGGAGCGTATCGAGGGCTCGTATCGAAGTACGGTTCCAGGGAATGCCCTTCGATACGGGCTCTCGACAGGCTCGATCCCTACTCAGGATGAGCGGATGGGTGGATCATTCTAAAGTCATCCGGCTCTAAAGCCGAAACGTCACCCCGGCCTTGAGCCGGGGTCCCGCTTCTTCTTCAGCGTCGGCCAAGCAGCGGGACCCCGGCTCAAGG
>NZ_CAHJXD010000014.1 GCF_903644055.1 Sphingomonas bacterium
TCTCGCCGCCTGTTCGCGCAGGCCATCGACCGAGAAGCCCTGTTCGTCGAGCGCGCCCATCCCCGCCTCGCGCCCCGCCGCGATCGCCGCCTGCGCGGCATCGCCGATCCGGGAGCCGAGCGGCGCCAGCAATGCCTTCTCGCGTTCGCCTCGCGGGATCAGCGCGCCCGCCGCCGCCCCCAGCGCCAGCCCCGACAGCAACGCCACCAGCGGATTGGCGTCGATGCCGCCGAGCGCGCCCTGCGTCGCCGCGGACGCCTTGTCGCGCGCGCCGGCATAAGCGGTCGCGACCTTGCGGGTCACGATCTCCTGCTTCGTGGGTTCGGGCTCATGTGTGGATTTGGTCTTGCTCATCGCTCGTCCTTTTCGGATTTGTGGCGGAAACGTGAGAAAATTCCAACGCCGAGCAGCGCGGCGACGCTGGCGGCGGCGGCGCCCGCCACCACCGGGCGGCTCTTAACAGCCTCCACCGCGTCGCCCGCGATCGATTCGCTCTTGCGCTTAACGCCCTCGACGGCGTCCTCCGCGATGCGCTTGGGCTTGAGGCGGCCCTGCACCTCGTGCGCGGTCGCGAGCACGCGTTTACGCGCCAGTGCTGCCTCAGCCCTGGCTTTATCCAGCTCGCTCATCGCGGTGCCTTCGAAAAGCGCGAGATCGCGATCCAGGCGAGGAGGCCCGCGATCGCCAGCACGATCACCGCGCCGACCGCGAGGCCGCCCGCCGTGCCCAGCCAGACCGCCAGCGTCATCCCGAGCGCCGCGACCAGCACCGTCAGCGCCGCCTGCAGCAGCAGGATCGCGACGACGATCAGCGGCACCGCGATCTTGGCCGGCGATACCCATGCCATCGCGGTGGCCTTGACCACGCCGATCTCGGCCTTGGCATAGGCCTTGGTTTCGTCGATCAGCCGCGCGATCAGCGCGCGCAGACTCTGGTCCTCGCGGCTTCCCACCTGTCTCAAGCGTCGCTCTTCGGCTTGGTCTTGGATTTGCCGGTCGTGGTCTCGGCGGCGGTCTCCATGCCCGCCTTCGCGAGCCGCGCGACGACGAAGCCGAGCGCCGCTGCGGCACCGATCGCCACGGCCGGCGCCTTGGCGACCAGATCGCGCGCGTCGGCGAACAATTCGTCGACATCCTTGCCCTTCAGCGCCTCGTTGAAGCTGCCCAGCCCCTCGGAGGCCCTGCGCGCATAATCGCCATATTGGCTGCCGATCTTCTGGTCGACCTGGCCCGCGGCGTCGTTGATCGTCTTGAGCAGCTCGTCGATCGCGCCCGTCGCTTTGTCCTTGCCCTGCACGGCATAGTCGCGCGCCTTGTCATAGCCCTGCGCGCGCCAGTCCTCGATCTTGTCGAAGAAAGCGCCGCCGGTTGCCGCGCCCGCATCCTTGCCCGGCTTGGCAGCACCGCCGGCGGCCTCGGTCTCGTCGTCTGTGATGCCGGCGCCGTTGATGATGTGATCGGTGCCCTCGGGCAGGTTGGTTTCGTCGGCGGGCATGCTCGGTCTCCAAATCCCATGTCTTGGCACATCCAACACGGGCGGCCCTCGCGCGTTCCATGTCGGAGGCGGAATATTGCCTGTTTGGAGCCCGCCGGATAGAGGCCGCGCAACATCCTATCCTCAACCCGAAAGGCTCTTGAATGACCGCGATCGTCGACGTCCACGCACGCACCGTGATCGACAGCCGCGGCAACCCCACGGTGGAGGTCGACGTCACGCTGGAGGACGGAAGCTTCGGCCGCGCCGCCGTGCCCTCGGGCGCCTCGACCGGCGCGCGCGAGGCGGTCGAGCGGCGCGACGGGGACAGGAGCCGCTGGGGCGGCAAGGGCGTCACGCAAGCCGTCGATGCGGTCAACGGCGAGATCGCCGAGGCGGTCGAGGGGCTCGAGGCCGAGGATCAGGCCGAGATCGACCAGATCATGATCGAGCTCGACGGCACCGATACCAAGGCCCGCCTCGGCGCCAACGGCATCCTCGGCGTCAGCCTCGCGGTCGCCAAGGCCGCCGCTGATGCACGCGGGCTGCCGCTCTACCGCTATGTCGGGGGGGTCGCGGCGCACCTGCTGCCGACGCCGATGATGAACATCATCAACGGCGGCGCGCACGCCGATAATCCGATCGATTTCCAGGAATTCATGATCATGCCGATCGGCGCGGAGAGCATGATCGAGGCGCTCCGCTGCGGCACCGAAATCTTCCACACGCTCAAGGGCAAGCTGCACGACAAGGGCCTCGCCACCGCGGTCGGCGACGAAGGCGGCTTCGCGCCCGATCTCGCCAGCCCGGCCGCAGCACTCGATTTCATCATGGCGAGCATCGAGGCCGCCGGCTACAAGCCCGGCGAGGAGGTCGCGATCGCGCTCGATTGCGCGGCTTCCGAATTTTACAAGGGCGGCGTCTATGACCTGGCGGGCGAGGGGCGGAAGCTCTCGTCGGCGGAGATGGCCGATTATCTCGCCGATCTCGCCGCGCGCTATCCGATCGTCTCGATCGAGGACGGCATGGCCGAGGATGACTGGGACGGCTGGAAGATCCTCACCGACAAGCTCGGCGGCAAGCTCCAGCTCGTCGGCGACGATCTGTTCGTCACCAATCCCAGGATCCTCGCCGAGGGCATCGAAAAGGGCCTCGCCAATTCGCTGCTCGTTAAGGTCAACCAGATCGGCACGCTGACCGAAACGCTCGCCGCCGTCTCGATGGCGCAGCGCGCGGGCTATACCGCGGTCATGTCGCACCGCTCGGGCGAGACCGAGGATGCGACGATCGCCGATCTCGCGGTCGCCACCAACTGCGGCCAGATCAAGACGGGCAGCCTCGCACGGTCGGACCGGCTCGCCAAATACAACCAGCTCCTCCGCATCGAGGAGGAACTGGGCGCGATCGGCGTCTATGCGGGGCGGTCGGCGCTCAAGCGCTAGAATCTGTCCCGTTGCCGTTACACTCTCATCACCCCGGCCTTGAGCCGGGGTCCCGCTGCTTGGCCGACGCTGAAAAAGAAGCTGGACCCCGGCTCAAGGCCGGGGTGACGCTTCAGCTTGAACAGGACCGCCTCTAGCGCCCTTCGATGTGAAGCTCGGTGTATGATAATAGCCCACCGGGCAGATCGCGTGAGACGCGAAGGATACTCGCCGCGACCGTTCCGCTCGGCTCAGCCCTTCCGCTCGGTCGTCCCGCCGTCCCATTCGTCGGCGTCATGGTCGCGGATCGCCTGCGCCTTGTCCTTGTGCACGCGGCCGTCCTTGTGCTCGGGCGGGCCGTAGATCGTGTAGAAGCGCAGCGGCGCATCGCCGGTATTGATCACGTTGTGGCGCGCGCCGGCGGGGACGATCACCGCGAAGTCGTCCTCGACCTGGTTGGGCGTGCCGTCGATCCGCACCTCGCCCGATCCTTCCTCGATGCGGAAGAACTGGTCGCGATCCTCGTGCACCTCCTCGCCGATCTCCTCGCCGGGCTTCAGCGTCATCAGCACGAGCTGGAGGTTCTGGCCGGTATAGAGCACGCGGCGGAAATCCTCGTTGGCGATCGTCAGCTTCTCGATATTCTCGCAATAGCCCTTCATTCGGATGCTCCGGATAGCTGTTTCGGCTGCTTGAACGGCGGTCGACCCGCAGCGTTCCCGAAACGAAGTCGCGCGCGCGATCAGGCGGCTTGCGAGCAGCCTTCGTTAACCATCGGCACCGGCTTGCTTCTTTTTGTTCAAGCGAAATTTTGAACCCGGATCGAATAAAAGCGCTTGCGCGGCGGAATCACGAATGACACTATCCCTAGTGTTAACGCGTGGGGGCGGACACAATATTGAGATATTCCGGCGCGACACCATATCGCATCCGGCGGCGCCTTCCCTGTGGAACATGGGATGGATGGCGGCGCGCGCTCGATTGATCCGCTCCCCCATTTAACATCGGGCGTGTAGCATCGGGGCATGAACCCCGAGTCGAACGGATAAGGAACGGGGACGGGGCATGGACCTTTCAGGCAGCAGCGATCGGGATACGAACGATATGGCCACTCTTCTCGATAGTCCGGGCGTCGCCGCGGCGCCGCGCGCGCCCGGCGGGCCGAAGCTCTATGCGCTGGAGGTCGATCATTCGCGCGACGCCCTGCTCACCGATTTCGGCAAGGAGACGCTCAAGGATCGCTACCTGCTGCCCGGCGAAAGCTTCCAGGATCTCTTCGTCCGCGTCGCATCGGCCTATGCCGACGATGCCGCGCACGCCCAGCGCATCTACGATTATGTCTCGCGGCTGTGGTTCATGCCCGCGACGCCTGTGTTGTCCAACGGCGGCACGGGGCGGGGGCTGCCGATCTCCTGCTTCCTCAACCAGGTCAACGACAGCCTCAACGGCATCGTCGATACCTGGAACGAAAATGTCTGGCTGGCGTCGCGCGGCGGCGGCATCGGCACTTATTGGGGCGCGGTGCGCGGCATCGGCGAGCCCGTCGGGCTCAACGGCAAGACCAGCGGCATCATCCCCTTCGTCCGCGTGATGGATTCGCTGACGCTGGCGATCAGCCAGGGTTCGCTGCGGCGCGGATCGGCGGCGGTCTATCTCGACGTCAGCCATCCGGAGATCGAGGAGTTCCTCGAAATCCGCAAGCCTTCGGGCGATTTCAACAGGAAAGCGCTCAATCTTCATCACGGCGTGCTGCTCACCGATGAATTCATGGCGGCGGTGCGCGATGGCGCGCCGTTCGATCTGCGCAGCCCCAAGGACGGCTCGAAGCGCGGCGAGGTCGATGCCCGCGCGCTGTTCCAGAAGCTCGTCGAGACGCGGCTGGCAACCGGCGAGCCCTATATCGTCTTTTCGGACACGGTGAACCGCGCGATGCCCAAGCATCACCGCGACGCCGGCCTCAAGGTCTCGACCTCGAACCTCTGCTCGGAAATCACGCTCCCCACCGGCACCGATCAGTTCGGCCGCGATCGCACCGCGGTCTGCTGCCTCTCCTCGCTCAACCTGGAAACCTGGGACCAGTGGAACGGCGACAAGGCGTTCATCGAGGATGTGATGCGCTTCCTCGACAATGTCCTCCAGGATTATATCGACCGCGCCGAGCCCGGCATGGAGCGCGCCAAATACAGCGCCGAGCGCGAGCGTTCGGTGGGCCTCGGCGTGATGGGCTTCCACTCCTTCCTGCAAGCGCGCGGCCTGCCGTTCGAAGGCGCGATGGCCAAGAGCTGGAATTTGCGCATTTTCAAGCACATCCAGGCGCAGGTTAACGAAGCCTCGATGCAACTCGCGATCGAGCGCGGGCCGTGCCCCGATGCCGCCGACATGGGGGTGATGGAGCGATTCTCGTGCAAGACCGCGATCGCGCCGACCGCGTCGATCAGCATCATCTGCGGCGGCACGTCGGCCTGCATCGAGCCGATTCCGGCGAACATCTACACGCACAAGACGCTGTCGGGCAGCTTCTCGATCAAGAACCCCTATCTCGAAAAACTGCTCTCGGGAAAGTCGAAGAACAGCGATGCGGTGTGGAACACGATCCTCGAGCGCGGCGGCTCGGTCCAGCACCTCGATTTCCTCAGCCCCGACGAGAAGGATTGCTACAAGACCAGCTTCGAGATCGACCAGCGCTGGCTGATCGAGCTCGCCGCCGATCGCACGCCCTA
>NZ_CAHJXD010000015.1 GCF_903644055.1 Sphingomonas bacterium
GCGCGGCGGCGCTGCGCGAGGCGGCGGCGCGGCGGCAGCGGACGTGGCTGGAGGCGCATATCGGCACGGTGCAGCGCGTGTTGATCGAGCGCGACGGCAGGAGCGGCCATGCCGAGGATTTCGCCAAGGTGCTGCTCCGTCGCCCCGGCGAAGGCCGGAGCCTGGGAGCGGAAAAGGCGATCGGCGTTCGGATCGTCGGCGTCGAAGGCGACGCGCTTGTGGGCGAGCCCGCATGAGCACGCCCTGGACCGAGCGGCTGAGCGGCGGCTTTCGCCGCACCTCCGACAAGCTAGGCGAGAATCTCGCGGGCCTGTTCGGCAAGGCGGCGCTCGATGCCGAGACACTGGAGGCGATCGAGGAAGCGCTGATCGCATCCGATCTCGGCCCGGCGACCGCGGCGCGCATCCGCGCGCGGCTGGAGGGCGAGCGCTTCGCGCTGGGGCTTACCGAGACGCGGCTGCGCGAGATCGTCGCCGAAGAGGTCGCCGCGATCCTTTCGCCCGTCGCCAGGCCGCTGGAGATCGAGGCCTTTCCCCGCCCGCAGGTGATCCTCGTCATCGGCGTCAACGGATCGGGCAAGACGACGACGATCGCCAAGCTCGCCCATCTGCTCAAGGAGCAGGATTATGAGGTGATGCTCGTCGCGGGGGACACGTTCCGCGCCGCGGCGATCGGCCAGCTCAGGGTGTGGGCCGAGCGGATCGGCGTGCCGATCATCGCGGGGGCGGAAGGCGCGGATGCCGCCGGGCTGGTGTTCGAGGGCGTCAAGCAGGGCACCGCGCGCGGCACCGACGTGCTGATCGTCGATACCGCCGGCCGCCTCCAGAACAAGGCGGGGCTGATGGACGAATTGTCCAAGATCCGCCGCGTGCTAGGGCGCCTCAATCCCGCGGCACCGCATGACGTGGTGCTGGTCCTCGATGCGACGACCGGGCAGAACGCGCTCAACCAGATCGACATCTTCGGCAAGGAGGCGGGCGTCACCGGGCTCGTCATGACCAAGCTCGACGGCACCGCGCGCGGCGGCGTGCTGGTCGCGGCGGCGGAGCGGTTCGGGCTGCCGATCCATGCGATCGGGGTAGGCGAGGCGGTGGACGACCTCCGCCCCTTCGATCCGCGCGAGGTCGCGCGCGCGATCGCCGGGGTCGAGCGGATCGCGGTGGAGCGGCGACGATGACCGGCGCCCCCCCCGCCCCGGCCGGCAACCCCTTCCTCAAGCTGGCGCTCGACCTCGGCCCGCTGGTGATCTTCTTCGCCACCAACCTGGCCTGGCCGGGGCCGCCGATCGCCAAGGTGATGGCGGGCACGCTGGCCTTCATGATCGCGACCGCCGCGGCGATCCTCTACGCCAAGCTGCGCCACGGCCAGGTTTCGGCGATGCTGATCGTCTCCGGCATCATGGTGCTGGTGTTCGGCGGCCTAACTTTATGGCTGCACAGCGAGACCTTCATCAAGATCAAGCCGACCGTTTATTATTTCACCGTCGCGGCGATCCTGTTCTACGGCCTATGGGCGGAGAAGCCGACGCTGCAAATCGTGCTCGGCCAGGCCTATCCCGGGCTTACCGCGCGCGGCTGGACGTTGCTGACGCGCAACTGGGCGATCTTCTTCGTGCTGCTCGGCATCGCCAACGAAGCGGTATGGCGCAATTCCACCACCGGCTTCTGGATCGGCTACAAGCTCTGGGGCTCGCTGCCCGCGACCGTGCTGTTCGCCATCGCCAACGTTCCGATGCTGACCAAGCACGGCTTGGGCGAGGATGAGGCCAAGGCCGATCCGCCGCTGCCCGGCGACGGTTGAGACGGCCCCGCCGGACGCCTATCTGGCAGGCATGACCAAATATCTCCACACGATGATCCGCGTCTCCGATCCCGAGGCGACGATCCGCTTCTTCAATCTGCTCGGGCTAGAGGAGATCAGGCGGATGGAGAACGATAAGGGCCGCTACACATTGATCTTCCTCGCCGCGCCGGGCGACGAGGGCGCGCAGGTGGAGCTGACGCACAATTGGGACGAGCAAGGCTATGGCGGCGGGCGCAACTTCGGCCATCTCGCCTACCGCGTCGACGACATCTACGCGACCTGCCGGCGGCTGATGGAGGCGGGCGTGACGATCAACCGCCCGCCGCGCGACGGGCATATGGCCTTCGTCCGCAGCCCCGACGATATCTCGATCGAGCTGCTCCAGAATGGCCAGCTCGCGCCCGCCGAGCCCTGGGCCTCGATGCCCAACATGGGCGAATGGTGATGGCGATCGAGGTCGTCCGCATTCCCGCGCTCCAGGACAATTATATCTGGATGGCGCACGACGAGGAGAGCGGCGAGACGGTGGTGGTCGATCCCGCCGAGGCGCCGCCGGTGCTGGCCGAGGCGGCGCGGCGCGGCTGGCGGATCGGGCAGATCTGGAACACGCACTGGCATCCCGATCATGTCGGCGGGAATGCGGCGATCAAGGCCGCGACCGGGTGCACGATCTCCGGCCCCCGCGCGGAGGCGGACAAGATTCCGACGCTGGATCGCCTGCTGATCGAGGGCGACACGGTCGGGATCGGCGCCCATGTCGCCGAGGTGATCGCCGTCCCGGCCCACACGGCGGGGCATATCTTTTATCATCTGCCGGACGCGGGCATCGCCTTCGTCGGCGACACATTGTTCGCGATGGGCTGCGGGCGGCTGTTCGAGGGCACGCCGGCGCAGATGTGGCGCAACATGGAGCGGCTTGCCGCGCTGCCGCCCCGGACCATGGTCTATTGCGCGCACGAATATACTTTGTCCAACGCCCGCTTCGCGATGACCGCCGAGCCCGACAATCCGGCGATCGCGGAGCGGCTGACGCTTGTCGAAGCGGCGCGCGCGCGGGGCGAGGCGACCGTGCCGACGACGATCGCACTGGAGCTTGCCACCAATCCGTTCATGCGCGCCGGCGGCGCCGAAGAGCTCGGCCGGCGGCGTGCGGCCAAGGATGCGGCATGACGTGGACACAGCGGCGTCGCCGCGCGTTGGCAGGCCGAAGGAGTATGAAGTGAAACCGCTGTGCGTTCTGCTTGCCCTGTCAGCCCTCGCGGCCCCGGCAATGGGCGCCGACACCGCGCGTCGGGATCGCGATATCGAGGCCGGCGAGGCGCAGCTTGCCAAGCTCACCAAAGGGCTCGTCGCGGGCAAGCCGACGAGCTGCCTGCCCTTCACCCGATCGACCGACAGCAGCAAGATCGAAGGCGTCGGCATTCTCTACGGCTTCGGCCGGCAGCGATGGCTCAATCGCCTCAACGATTCCTGCGGCAGGTTTCGCCAGTCGGACATACTCGTCATCGAATCCCGTGGGCAGGCCTGCCGCGGCGATATGGTACGCGTCTACGACAGCGGCAGCCGCATCCCCGTGGGAAGCTGCGTCCTCGGCGACTTCATTCCCTATACGCGCGCCCGGTAAGTAACATCAGGCGCGCCTCAGCATACCATCCATCAGGACGGAGACGAGGCGGGCGGCGACTTCTCGCGGCGGCAGCGATCCATCGGGATCCTGCCAGCGTGGAATCCAGTTGATCGCGCCCGCCAGCGCCGCCGCCGCGAGCGCGGGATCCTCGATGCGCAGGCTGCCGTCGTCCGCGCCCGCGACGATCAGGCGGCGCAGTGCATCATCCACCCGCCGCTTCATCGCGCGGAACTGCGTGAGCGCCTCGGCCGAAAGCTCATGATCGGCGGTGAGCACCACCGATCGCCCGAACGGCGCCATGTTGATCTCCGCATAGCGGATCAGGAAGGCGCGAAGCCGATCGGCACCACGGCGATGATCGGCCTGCGCTTCGTGCGCGGCCTCCTCGAGCGCGGCGAGCCCCCGGCCGAGGCATTCGAGGAGGACCTGCTCCTTGGTGCCGAGATAATGATAGATGACGGGCTTGGTGACGCCCAGCCGCGCCGCGACATCGTCCAGCGAAGTGCCCGAAAAACCATGCTCGTTGAACAGATCGACCGCCGCGCTCAGCACGGCTTCGCGCTTGGCGACGCGTTCCGCTTCGCGCTGCTGATTCGTGCGGAACGGGGATATGGACTGGGTGGACATCGACATTGATCTTTAGCCACGAACCATCCATTTGCTCAACAGTATAGACCATCCGCGTGACGGAGCTCCCATGACCACCAGTGATCCGATCGTTATCTCCTCCTACGCACGCACGCCGATGGGCGGATTCCAGGGCGCGCTATCCGGCGTCAGCGCCACCGAACTCGGTGCCACGGCGGTCAAGGCGGCGGTCGAGCGCGCCCGGATTTCGCCCGATGAGATCGATCGTATCTACATGGGGTGCGTGCTGCCCGCGGGACTCGGCCAGGCGCCGGCGCGTCAAGCCGCGTTGAAGGCGGGGCTGCCCACCTCGGTGGAGGCGACGACGGTCAACAAGATGTGCGGATCGGGCATGCAGGCGGCGATCATGGCGGCCGAGGCGCTCGCCGCCGGCAGCGCCGACGTGATCATCGCGGGCGGCATGGAGAGCATGACCAACGCACCCTTCCTGATGCAGAAGCACCGCGCCGGCGCGCGCATGGGGCACGACACCATCTATGATTCGATGATGCTCGATGGCCTCGAGGATGCCTACACGCCGGGCAAGCCGATGGGCGCCTTCGCCGAGGATGCGGTGGAAATGTATCAGGTCACGCGCGAGGCACAGGACAAATTCGCGATCGAGAGCCTGACGCGCGCCAACAGCGCGATCACCGGCGGCGGCTTCAGCGACGAAGTCGTGCCCGTGACGGTCAAGACGCGTAAGGGCGAGACGCAGGTCACCGAGGATGAGCAACCCGGCGCGGCCCAGCCCGACAAGATTCCCGGCCTGCGTCCCGTCTTCAAGAAAGACGGCACGATCACCGCCGCGAACGCCTCGTCGATCTCGGACGGCGCGGCGGCCTTGGTGATGACGCGCGAGAGCGTCGCCAAGGCGCTGGGAATGCCGATCGAAGCGCGCGTGGTTGCCACCGCCGCGCACGCGCACGAGCCCGGCCTGTTCACCACCGCGCCGGTGCCGGCGATCCGGAAGCTGCTGGAGAAGGCCGGCTGGAGCGTCGGCGATGTCGATCTGTTCGAGGTCAACGAGGCATTCGCCGTCGTGACCATGATCGCGATGCAGGAGCTCGGCATCCCTCACGACAAGATGAACGTCAATGGCGGCGCCACCGCGCTCGGCCATCCGATCGGCGCTTCGGGCGCGCGCATCATCGCCACCTTGGTCGCGGCGCTCAAGAAGCGCGGATTGAAGAAGGGCGTCGCGGCCTTGTGCATCGGCGGCGGCGAGGCGACGGCGGTCGCGGTGGAGCTGGCCTGAGAGTCGCGCAGCCTCAATACGGCATGAAAATTTCGGTCAGCGGATAGCCCGCGTCCCCCGGCACGCGACCGACGATCCCGTCCGGGCGGCGTTCGATCTGCGGGAGGACGGTTACGATCGGCCGCGCGCGTGCCGCCGCCAGCGCCTCGGCGACCGAGCGGCTTTCCGCGAGCCGCGCCAGATTCATCCGCGTCGGGAACAACAGCGCGCGTTCGCCGGCATCGGCGCGCGCGAGCAGATCCGCCGGCGCCGCCCATTCGAGCGCGATCGCCTCGCTGCCGTCGCAACAGGCCTCCGGGCCTGGCGGTGACAGGCACAGGAAGAAATATGTGTCGAAACGGCGCGGTGCGCCCTCCGGCGTGATCCAGTGGCCGAACGGCGCCAGCGCCTCCAGATCGAGACGCACGCCGCCCAGCGCCTCCCCAAAGTCCGCAGCGGCCGGCCGGCCGGCTTGTCCGCCGTCCCCCGCCGCGATCAGCCCCACCTCCTCATAGACCTCGCGCAGCCCGGCGATCCGCAGCGCGCGCTGGATTGGCGGCAGGTCATGGCCGGTCGCGATGCGATCGAGCCAGTGTTCCTGATGGTCTTCGGCATCGACGACACCGCCGGGAAACACCAGCGCCGAGCCGAAACTTTCCCCCGCGCGCCGCCGGATCATCAGCACCTCGAACGGATCGTCGCGCAGCAGCAATATGGTTGCGGCAAGCTTGGGCGGCGCTGCTGTGGCTCTGGACATCGCGTCTTCCTGTCGCGGCCAAGCCAGCCTGTCCACCGGGGAAGGCAATCTTTGCCTTCGGATGCCTGTCGATGGCGGCCGGCGCCCCTATATCGGCGGCAAATCTTGAAGGACGCCACGATGCCCACGCTCGACGATCCGATCACGCTCGGCGCGATCCACGCGCCCAACCGCATGCTGATGGCGCCTTTGACGCGGGGGCGCGGCACGCGCGCGCACGTTCCGACGCCGATCATGGCGGACTATTATGCGCAGCGCGCCACCGCCGGGCTGATCATCAGCGAGGCGACGGGGATCAGCCGGCAAGGGCTGGGATGGCCCTATGCGCCGGGGCTGTGGTCGCCCGAGCAGGTCGCGGCGTGGAAGCCGGTGACCGAAGCGGTCCACGCGGCAGGCGGACGGATCGTCGCGCAGCTCTGGCATATGGGGAGGCTGGTGCATCCCGACTTTCTCGGCGGCGAAGCACCCGTCTCCGCGTCCGCCACCACCGCGCCGGACCATGCCCATACCTATGACGGCAGCAAGCCCTATAGCGAGGCGCGCCCGCTCGCGCTGGGCGAAATTCCGGGCCTGTTGGATGATTATGCCCGCGCCGCCGGCAATGCGCTGGAGGCGGGGTTCGATGGCATCCAGCTCCATGCCGCCAATGGCTATTTGATCGACCAGTTCCTGCGCGACAACGCCAATTTCCGTACCGATGCCTATGGCGGCGCGATCGAGAATCGTATCCGTCTGCTGGGGGAGGTCACGAGCCGGCTGGCGGAAACGATCGGCGCCGATCGGGTCGGCGTGCGCCTGTCGCCCAACGGCGTGGTCCAGGGGGTCACCGACAGCGATCCGCACAGCCTGTTCGCAGCGGCCGCCAGGCTGCTCGACGAGATCGGCATCGGCTGGCTCGAACTGCGCGAGCCGCGTCCGCAAGGCACGTTCGGCGGGCCCGATGCCGCCCCGGTCCATCCGGTAATCCGGGCCAACTTCTCGAAACCGCTGGTGCTCAACTCCGATTATCATGGCGACGACGGCGCGGCGGCTCTGGCATCGGGCGAGGCCGACGCGATCGCGTTCGGCCGCCCGTTCCTCGCCAACCCGGACCTACCACGCCGCATAAGGGAGCATCTGCCGCTCAACGCGCCCGACCCCGCGACCTTCTACACGCGGGATGCGGCCGGCTATACCGATTATCCGGCGTATCGGGGCTGAGCATTCCTTAGTAAGCCGATCGCGCATAAGCGAGTGGCATGCGGGAAGGGCGTGCTATCCTCGGGGCAGCGGTGGCGCTGGCGATCGCCGGCATCGCCGCGCGCGGCTGGAACATCGCCGGCGATCCGCTGTGGCTGGACGAAGCCTATAGCGCTTTCGCCGCGAGCAAGGGGTTCGCCTTCCTCTGGCACGTCGTGCCGCGCTACGAAACGCACCCGCCCTTTTATTACGCGCTGGTACGGGCTTGGACGCTGGTCTTCGGCGATGGCTTGATCGCGCTGCGGGCGATCGGGCTGATAGCGGGCCTGCTGACGCCGCCGGCGGTCGCATGGGCGGCGCTCGCCTGCGGGCGCTGGCTCGATTGGCCGGTGCGCCGGCGGCGACGGCTGGGGC
>NZ_CAHJXD010000016.1 GCF_903644055.1 Sphingomonas bacterium
TCGGCGGACCGCCCGGCGGCGGCGGCTTCGGTGGTCCCGGTGGCGGTGGCTTCCGGGGCGGCGGCGGTGGTGGCGGCGGACAGCGCTTCCGCGACAATGCCGGCGGCCGCCTGCAATTCTCGCTCTACCACACCTGGACGATCCAGGATCGCATCCTCATCCGGCCGGGTCTGCCCGCGCTCGATCTGCTCAACGGCGCCGCCGTCGGATCGGGCGGCGGCCAGCCGCGGCATCAGGTGCAGGCGCAGCTCGGCTATTCGAACAACGGCCTCGGCGCGCGGCTGGAGACGAACTGGCAGAGCGGCACGCGCGTCGATGCCGCACCCGGCAGCACGACCGGCGATCTGCGTTTCTCGTCGCTCGGCACCGCCAATCTGCGGCTGTTCGCCAATGTCGGGCAGATGCCGCGCTTCATCGGCAAGGATTGGGCGCGCAACCTTCGCGTCACCTTCTCGGTGACCAACCTCTTCGATACGCGTCAGAACGTCCGCGATGCGTTCGGCAGCACGCCGATCCGCTACCAATCGGCCTATCTCGATCCGATCGGCCGCAGCTTCCGCATCGGCATCCGCAAGCTCTTCACGCAACTGCCGCCGAGGCCGGTGACGCGGCCGCAGGGCGGCTAGAGCCTGTCCCGTTCAAGCGAAAACGTCACCCCGGCTTGAGCCGGGGTGACGACAGTTCACACAGGACAGACCCTAAGCTACCGGTACAGCCGACCGTCGGTCAGCGCGTCGGGTTCGAACGCGAACAGGCGCTCGGCATCCGGCGCGGGCACGTCGGCGGCGATCGCCTCCGGTGCGATCCGGTGGAGGATGTGGCGGATCAAGGCGATCCGCGCGGGCTTCTTGTGGTTGGCGCGGACGCAGGTCCACGGCGCGAGCGGGCTGTTGGTGCGCATCAGCATCTCGTCGCGCGCGTCCGAATAGGCATCCCACTTCTTCTGCGCGACGGCATCGAGATCGGAAACCTTGAGCGCCTTGAGCGGATCGGTGCGGCGCGCATCCAGCCGTACCTTCTGCTCCTTCTTGGAAATGTCGAGCCAGAGCTTGACCAGGGTGATGCCGCTCTCGACCAGCATCCGTTCGAAATCGGGCGCGTCGCGGAGGAATTCCTCCTGCTCGGCGGGCGTGGAGAAGCCCATCACGCGCTCGACGCCCGCGCGATTGTACCAACTGCGGTTGAAGATCACGAACTCGCCCGCCGCGGGCAGGTAGGCGGCGTAACGCTGGAAATACCAGGAGGTCCGATCGCGATCGGAAGGCTTGGGCAGCGCCACGGTGCGCGTCGCGCGCGTCGACAGATGCTCGGTGATCCGCTTGATCGACCCGTCCTTGCCCGCGCCGTCGCGTCCCTCGAACAGAACGACCGCGCGCTTGCCGCTCTTCGCCATCGCCATCTGCGTATCGACCAGCGCGAGTTGCAGCCGGGCGAGGTCGTGCTTGTAATCTTCGGAATCGGGATCGCTCATCACGCTGGATCGCCCAAAGAGGGAGATTGTTCCACTTGCGTCACTTTCCCGCTCGCCGTTCTTAGGCTCTGCCCTGTTCAAGTTGAACCGTCACCCCTGCCTTGAGCCGGGGTGACGAGAGTGTAACGTCAACGGGACAGACTCTAACACTTGCGGCGGTGACCATAGGTCCCGATGGCGGCGCGATGAAAGGCAGCGAATCCGCGGCACCCCCCGCGCTCGTCCATCTCGCGCTCGCCGTCGGCGGCTTCGCGATCGGCACGACCGAATTCGCCACGATGAGCCTGCTGCCCTATTTCGCGCACGATCTCGGCATCGATGCGCCGACCGCCGGCAACGTCATCAGCGCCTATGCGCTGGGCGTCGTGGTCGGCGCCCCGACGATCGCGGTGCTCGCCGCGCGCCTCTCGCGGCGGACCCTGCTCATCGCGCTGATGGCGCTGTTCGCGCTCGCCAACGGGCTTTCGGGGCTCGCGCCGAGCTACCATTGGATGCTGCTGTTCCGCTTCCTGAGCGGGCTTCCGCACGGCGCCTATTTCGGGATCGCCGCGCTCGTCGCCGCAGGCGTGGTGCCGGTCGAGCGGCGGACGACGGCGGTCAGCCGGGTGATGCTGGGGCTGACGGTGGCGACGATCGTCGGCGTGCCGATCGCCAATCTCGCCGGGCAGATGATCGGCTGGCGCTGGGGCTTCGCGATCGTCGCCGCGCTGGCGCTCGCCACCGCGCTGCTGATCGCCCTCTTCGCGCCGCGCGATCCGCCGCCGCACGACGCCAGCCCGCTCCGCGAGCTGGGCGCGCTGCGCAAGGCGCAGGTGTGGCTGACGCTGGCGATCGGCGCGATCGGTTTCGGCGGCCTGTTCGCGGTCTATACCTATCTCGCCGATACGATGCTGGCGGTGACCAGGGTGCCCGCGACGATGATCCCGCTCGCGCTCGTCGCGTTCGGCCTCGGCATGACGGCGGGCAATCTCATCATCCCGCGCTTCGCCGATCGCGCGCTGATGCCGTCGGCGGGCGGGCTGCTGGTGTGGGCGGCGGGCGTGCTCGCGCTCTGGCCGCTCGCGGCACCGCATCTGCCGACGCTGCTGATCGCGATCTTCGCGATCGGCACCGGCGGCGCGCTGGGCACGGTGTTGCAGACGCGGCTGATGGACGTGGCGGGCGATGCGCAGGCGCTTGCCGCGGCACTCAACCATTCGGCGTTCAACACCGCCAACGCGCTAGGGCCGCTGCTCGGCGGGATGGCGATCCGCGCCGGCTATGGCTGGACCTCGACCGGGCTCGTCGGCAGCGCGCTCGCGCTCGGCGGCCTCGCGATCTGGGCGGTCTCCTACCGCCTCACTCGACGGTGACGCTCTTGGCGAGGTTGCGCGGCTGATCGACGTCGGTGCCCTTGGCGACCGCGACATGATAAGCGAGCAACTGCACCGGGATCGCATAGACCAGCGGCGCGATCAGCGGGTGGACCTTGGGCATGGTGATCGTCGCGATGCAGCCGTCGCCCGCCGCCGCGACCCCGTCATAGTCCGAGATCAGCACCACCTTGCCGCCGCGCGCCTGCACCTCCTGCATGTTCGACACGGTCTTGTCGAACAGGGGGCCGGAGGGCGCGATGACGATGATCGGCACATTTTCGTCGATCAGCGCGATCGGACCATGCTTCATCTCGCCCGCCGCATAGCCCTCGGCGTGGATGTAGCTGATCTCCTTGAGCTTGAGCGCGCCCTCCATTGCCAGCGGATAATCGGGGCCGCGGCCGAGATAGAGCACGTCGCGCGCCGCCGCGATCATCGGCGCCATCGCCTCGATCGATTCGTCATAGGCGAGCGCGCCGTTGAGCGCGGCGGGCGCTTCCGACAGATGCCGGACGAGATTGCGCTCCTCCTCGCGCGACAGCCGCCCCTTGGCGCGCGCGAGATTGGCGGCGAGTGCCGCCAGCACCGCGAGCTGGCAGGTAAAGGCCTTGGTCGAGGCGACGCCGATCTCCGGCCCCGCGTGCGTCGGCAGCAGCAGATCGGCCTCGCGCGCCATCGTCGAGGTCGGCACGTTGACCACCACCGCGATCTTCTGCCCCTCGGCCCGCGCGTGGCGCAGCGCCGCCAGCGTATCGGCGGTCTCGCCCGATTGGCTGATGAACAGCGCCAGCCCGCCCGGCTCCAGCACCGGCGCGCGGTAGCGGAATTCGGACGCCACA
>NZ_CAHJXD010000017.1 GCF_903644055.1 Sphingomonas bacterium
GGTCGGGGAGACAGGATTCGAACCTGCGACCCTCTGGTCCCAAACCAGATGCGCTACCAGGCTGCGCCACTCCCCGATCGGGTGAGGCCCTAGTTTCACCGGCTGGGTCGCGCAAGGGCGGCATCGGCCTAATGGAAATCGCGGCTGGCGGGGAGGA
Organism: Sphingomonas bacterium; assembly: GCF_903644055.1. Lineage (GTDB taxonomy): Bacteria > Pseudomonadota > Alphaproteobacteria > Sphingomonadales > Sphingomonadaceae > Sphingomonas_I. Next base: position 158 of record NZ_CAHJXD010000017.1, read on the forward strand.
TGCGCACGTCGCGGGGGTGGCGGCGGCCGCCCGTGCCCTGCGGGGTATAGACGGGATGTTCGAACGCATCGGCGCGCAACAGCCGTGTCGATGTGGGATGATCCTCGGAAAGCCGCCCCAGCTCCGCCGTGCGATCGACGACATGCGCACCCATCAGATGCACCACATCCTCGGGGCTGCGCTGCACGATGCCGTGCACCTCCAGCAGCCGCGACGCCATCACGGCCGCGCGATGACGTTCGAAATCCCGCGCCCAGAGCAACACGTTGATCACGCCGGTCTCATCCTCCAGCGTCACGAAGATCGCCTTGCCGTTGCCCGGCCGCTGGCGGACGAGCACGACACCCGCCGCCTTGGCGCGGCGGCCATCGGGCAGGGCGCGCAGTTCGGCGGCGCTGCGCACGCCCTCGCCGCCGAACAGCCCGCGCAGGAAGCGCATCGGATGCTGTTTGAGCGACAGCCGCGTGGTCTGATAATCGGCGGCGACATGCTCCGACAGCGGCATCGCGGGCAGCGCGGGATCGGCTTCCTCGCCCAGTTCGCGCGCATCGGCGGCGGCGAACAGCGGCAGCGCCGCGCCCGGCAGCCGCCGCACCGCCCACAACGCCTGCCGACGATCGAGACCCAGGCTGCGAAAGGCATCGGCATCGGCGAGCAGACGCAGCGCGCGCGCAGGCAGGATGCGGGCGAGCTTCTCCAGTTCCTCCCCGGCATGGGGAGGGGGATCGGCCGCTGGCCGGTGGAGGGGGCTCGCTGCCGGCGCCGCGCCTTGCCGCTCTCCCCTGCGGCCACCGGCCGCGCCGGCGGTCCTCCTCCACGGGCCGGTGAGGAACTTCTCCATCCATTCCTCGCGAAAGCCATCGATCTGCCGCAGCCCCAACCGCACCGCCGGCCCTTTCTCCCCCGCTTCGAGGCTATTGTCCCAGCCGCTGTACGAAACGTCGATCGCCCGCACCTCCACCCCATGCTCGCGCGCATCGCGAACGATCTGGGCGGGCGCATAGAAACCCATCGGCTGCGCATTGAGCAACGCCGCGCAGAATGCCGCCGGATAGCGGCGTTTGATGTAGGAGGAGGCGTAGACCAGGATCGCGAAGCTCTGCGCGTGGCTTTCGGGAAAGCCATAGCTGCCGAAGCCCTTGATCTGATCGAAGCAGCGCCGCGCGAATTCCTCCGAATAGCCGCGCTTCGTCATGCCGCCGATCATCTTCTCCTCGAACCGCGGCATGGTGCCGACATTGCGGAAGGTCGCCATCGCGCGGCGCAACTGGTTGGCCTCGGTCGAGCTGAACTCGGCGGCGACGATCGCCAGCTTCATCGCCTGTTCCTGAAACAGCGGCACGCCCAGCGTCTTGCCCAGCAATGCCTCCAGCTCGTCCGCGGGATGCGGCGGCGCGGGGGACGGATAGTCCACCTGCTCGATCTTCTGCCGCCGCCGCAGATAGGGGTGCACCATATTGCCCTGGATCGGGCCGGGGCGGACGATCGCGACCTGGATGACGAGATCGTAGAGCAGGCGCGGGGCGAGCCGCGGCAGCATGTTCATCTGCGCGCGGCTTTCCACCTGAAACACGCCGAGGCTGTCACCCTCGCACAGCATTTGATAGACGTCGGGCTGATCGGGCGGGATGCCGGCAAGCGTATAATCGGGGCCGCCGGTCTCGCGGATCAGATCGAACGCCTTGCGGATGCAGGTGAGCATGCCGAGCGAGAGCACATCGACCTTCATCAGCTTCAGCGCGTCGATATCGTCCTTGTCCCATTCGATGAAGGTGCGGTCGGGCATCGCGGCGTGATGGATCGGCACGGTCTCGTCGAGCCGGTCCTCGGTCAGCACGAAGCCGCCGACATGCTGCGACAGGTGGCGCGGATAATTTTCGTCGAGCAGCCGCGACACGAAATGCGCGAGCCGCTCGATTTCCGGATTGTCGAGGCTGAAGCCGGTTTCCTTGAAGCGCGCTTCCTCCATCCGGCTGGAAAAGCTGCCCCACACCGTACTGACCAGCCGGGTGGTGACATCCTCGGTCAGCCCCAGCGCCTTGCCGACCTCGCGCACCGCCGATCGCGAACGATAGTGGATCACGGTCGCGACGATCCCCGCGCGGTGCCGCCCGTAGCGGCGGTAGATATATTGCATCACCTCCTCGCGCCGCTCATGCTCGAAATCGACGTCGATGTCCGGCGGCTCCTTGCGTTCCTCCGAAAGGAAGCGGGAGAAAAGCAGGTCGTTCGCCGCCGGATCGATCGAGGTGATGCCGAGCAGATAGCAGACCATCGAATTGGCCGCCGATCCGCGTCCCTGGCACAGGATCGGCGGCTGCTGCGCCCGCGCGAACTTCACCACATCGTGGACGGTCAGGAAATAATAGGCATAGCCGCACTTGCGGATCAGGCGGAACTCCTCGGCGAGCATCCGCAGCGCCTTGATCGGCACGCCATCGAGCCATTTCTCGCGCGCGGCGGTGACGACGAGGTGCTGGAGCCAGCGCTGCGGTCGCCAGCCTTCGGGCACCGGCTCGTGCGGATATTCATAGCCGAGCTGATCGAGATCGAAGCCGATCCGCCCCAGCAGGCGCGCGGTCTCGACGATCGCCTGGGGATGATCGGCGAACAGGCGCGCCATGTCTTCCGGCGCCTTGAGGTGACGTTCGGCATTGGCTTCCAGCGCGCGGCCGGCGCTGTCGATCGTCAGCCCGAGGCGGATGCAGGTGAGCACGTCCTGCAACGCGCGATCCCCGGGCGCGGCATAGAGCGCATCGTTGACCGCGATCAGCGGCACCCGCGCCTGCATGGAGAGCCGCGCGAGTCCGGAGAGGCGGCGCCGGTCCTTGCCGTCGAGCCGCGCGCAGGCGCCGAGCCAGACCCGGCCGGGCGCCGCGATACGGAGGCGGGGGAGGATGGCCTCCAGCCCTTTGCCGTCATCCCGCTGAGCGCCGGGATCCAAGGCGATGATCGTCGCGCGCTCGAACGAAGGGGAAGCGGGATCGCGGCTTTCGCCGGGATGGCGGGCGGGGAAGCGCAGAACATTGTGGGGCTCCTCCTCGTCTGCCGGCAGCACGGTCTGCTTCGCCGCCTTGCGCGCCACGCCCTCACCCGCGCGGCGGCTGCTTTCGGGCAGCACGATCAGCAGCAATCCCTCGGCGTGCCCGAGCAGATCGTCGATCCCGAGCACGCAATCGCCCTTGTCGGCGCGCAGATTGCCGGTGGAGAGCAAGCGGCACAGGCGGCCCCAGCCGCGCCGATCCTCGGGATAGGCGATGATATCGGGCGTGCCGTCGGCGAACACCAGCCGCGCGCCGCTGGCCAGTTTGAAGGCGCGCATCTCTGCACCCGTCTCCGACCGGCATTTTTCGCGCGCATCGCGCAGCGCCGCCCACGCGCGCACCACGCCCGCCACCGTGTTGCGATCGGCGATGCCCAGCCCCGCATGGCCGAGATCGAGCGCCCGGCCGATCAGGTCGCTGCCGTGGCTGGCGCCGTGCAGGAAGGAGAAGTTGGTCGCCGCGACCAGCTCGGCATAGGCGATCATCGGCCATGCCCCTTGCGCGATAGAAAATCTGTCACGCGAACAGCCCGTGCAGATACCAGTCGGGCCGCGGTTTCTCGCGCGCGGCGAGCCCGTGGCGGAACAGCCAGAAGCGGTGCCCGCGTGCATCCTCGACGCGGTAATAATCGCGCGTCAGCCCGCCGCGGTCGCGCCGCCGCCACCATTCGGCGGCGATCCGTTCGGGCCCCTCCCAGCGCGCGACATCATGCGTCTCGCCCCGCCAGACGAAGCAGCGCGGCGGCCCCTCGGGCAGGCCATAGGTCACATCGATGCGCGCGGGCGGATCGAGCAGGCGAAGCGGACGCGCCGGCGGATCGTGCGCCGGCGGAGGCGGCCACCCCGTCTCCCGCCCGGGCGGCACCAGCGCCGTCGCGCATTCGGGCAGATGGCTGTCGAGCGGGACCGCGCAGCGGATGCTGCCGGGGCCGAGCCGCGCCGCCAGCCGATCGATCAGGTGGGCGAGCGGCTCGGCGGCATCGCGCGTCGCCTCCAGCGCGCCTTGCGCGGGCGCAAGCGGCTCGGTGGCGGACACGTCCAGACGCACGCAATCGAAGCCGAAGCCCGGATCGATCGGATCGGCGAGCGCGTCCAGCCTCTCGCGGAACAGCCGCATGACGATTCCCGCCTCACGCACGGGGCGGCCGGTCTCCACCGCCACCATCGGCACCGCGCCATCGCTGCGGAACAGCCGTGCGGTGAAGCGCCGACCGCCCTGATGGCGTTCGCGCAAGATGATCGCGGTCTGTCCAAGCAAGTCCTCGAGGCAGGCGAGCGCATCCTCGACCCGCCCGATCGGCTCGGCGAAGCGGCGCAGCGCGAAGATCGGCGGCGGCGTGCGCGCGGGCGTGATCCGCCGATCCTCCTCGCCGAGCAGACGCGTGAGCCGCAACGCGAGAACGCCGAAGCGCGCGGCGAGCATCGCGCGCGGGCGGCAGGCGAGATCGCCGATCCTCTTGAGGCCCGCGCGGCGCAGCGCCAGCGTCGTTCCCGGCTCGGCTTCCAGCGCCTCGACGGGAAGAGCGAGCAGATCGCCCGCGATCGTCCCGAACCGCGCTCGCGCGCGCGCCGCCTCGCGCGTGTCGCCCAGCCCCAGCCGCGCCGTGACGCCGCCTTCCGCCAGCCGCGCGGCGAGATCGTCGGCCAGTTCCCGCTCGCCGCCATAAGGATGCGCGCAGCCGCTGATATCGAGGATCGCGCCATCAGGCGGCTCGGCGGCGGCCATCGGCGTATAGCGCGCCAGCCCCGCGACGATCCGCGCCAGCAATCGCGCCTCGGCGCCATGATCGCGCGCGATCGCCACAAGGTCGGGAATGCGCGCGCGGGCATCGGCGAGCGTGAGGCCGGTGGCGAGGCCCTGCGCCGCCGCCCGCGGCGAAAGCGCGGTGAGGCGCACGGCGTTCGCCTGGCGATCGGTGAACACCACCACTTCCTCCCCGGCACGGGGAGGGGGACCGCCGGCGTAGCCGGTGGTGGAGGGGGCTATCTGATGGGCACAACGCTCGTGGTGAGCCCCCTCCACCAGCCTGCGGCTGGTCCCCCTCCCCGTGCCGGGGAGGAGCTTGAGGAAATCACCCCGCCAAGCGTCGTGCGCCAGCATCGGCAGGGACAGCGCCAGGTAGCGCCTGCTCTCGGAAGGCGGCGGCGTCACGATCCCACTCCAGCCGCCAGCCATGCGATGGCGGCCCACCGCGCCTGCGCACGAGATCGACCGCGAAGGCGGGCGCGCCCGGTGCCTCCGCCTCGATCGGGGTCGACGGCGCCGCCGTGACCAGCCAGCGCGTCTCGGCGGAGGAAGGGAGCTGCGCCCCCACCCCGCGCAGCAGCAGCGCGGTCACTCCGGAGCGTTCGGCGAACAGCGTCAGGCGGCGGCTGGCGGTAAGATCGATCGCCTTGCCGTGCGCCGACGCATCCACCACCAGCGTCCCCGCCGCGGGCGAACGCAGGATATCCGCCGCCGCCTTGAGCAGCGCTTTCCCGCCCGCCACGCTGACGAACAGCAGCCGTTCCACCGCCACCCCCAGCTCGACGAGCCCGGGCGCATGCGGCAGCGTCCGGCGCGGTCCCAGCCAGATGAGGGTGCCGGCGGGCCCGCCCGCCTTCAGCGCCAGCATCAGCGCGAATCCCGCCGCGCTCGGGCAATCCTCGATTGTCCCCGCATAAAGCTCGTGCACCCGCCCGCGCGCGATCCCGCCGCCCAGCGCGGCATCCAGCCCGGCCACGCCGA
>NZ_CAHJXD010000018.1 GCF_903644055.1 Sphingomonas bacterium
TCCCCCCTTTAGAACGTCCCCCCGGCCTTGAGCCGGGGTCCCGCTTCTTCTTCAGCGTCAGCCGAGCAGCGGGATCCCGGCTCAAGGCCGGGATGACGAGAGTTCAACGTCAACAGAACGGACTCTAGGTAGGAGGCACCTGCGGAGCGCCACCTTACCCTTCCGAAACAGGAAAGCGAAGCACGCAACACCGCCCTCCCGTTTCCGATCGACCCCTGCTATCGCCCGGCGCGATGACCGCGATCACCCCCGAAATCGTCGCCGAGCACGGCCTGTCGCCCGAGGAATATGCGCGCGTGCTCCACGCGCTCGGCCGCGAGCCCAACCTCGTAGAGCTCGGCATCTTCTCGGTGATGTGGTCCGAGCATTGCTCGTACAAGAGCTCCCGCCTCCACCTCGCCAAGCTGCCGACCACCGGCCCGCAGGTGATCTGCGGCCCCGGCGAGAATGCCGGCGTCGTCGATATCGGTGACGGCCAGGCGGCGATCTTCAAGATGGAGAGCCACAACCATCCGAGCTATATCGAGCCCTACCAAGGCGCCGCGACCGGCGTCGGCGGCATCCTGCGCGACGTCTTCACGATGGGCGCGCGGCCGATCGCCAACATGAACGCGCTGCGCTTCGGATCGCCCGATCATCCGCGGACGCGCCACCTGATCGCGGGTGTCGTTCACGGCATCGGCGGCTACGGCAATTGCGTCGGCGTGCCGACGGTCGGCGGCGAGGTGAATTTCCACCCGGCCTACGATGGCAACATCCTCGTCAACGCGATGACCGTCGGCGTCGCCGAGACCGCTAGGATCTTCTATTCGGCGGCGTCGGGCATCGGCAATTCGATCGTCTATGTCGGCTCCAAGACCGGGCGCGACGGCATCCATGGCGCGACGATGGCCTCGGCCGATTTCGGCGAAAATGCCGATGCCAAGCGCCCGACCGTGCAGGTCGGCGATCCCTTCACCGAGAAATTGCTGATCGAGGCCTGCCTCGAGCTGATGGCGTCGGACGCGATCGTCGCGATCCAGGATATGGGCGCCGCCGGCCTCACCTCCTCCTCGGTCGAGATGGCGTCGAAGGGCGGGGTCGGCATCCGGCTCGACATGGATGCGGTGCCGCAGCGCGAGGCGGGGATGACGCCCTACGAGATGATGCTCTCCGAATCGCAGGAGCGCATGCTGATGGTGCTCAAGCCGGGCCGCGAGGCGTTCGCCGAGGGCATCTTCCGCAAGTGGGAGCTCGATTTCGCGGTGATCGGCACCGTCACCGATAGCGGGCGGATGGAGCTCATCTGGAAGGGCGAGACGGTCTGCGATCTGCCGCTCGGCCCGCTCGCCGACGACGCCCCCAAATACGATCGGCCCTGGGTGCGCACCGAGCCGCCCGCGCCGCGCGACGATCTGCCCGAAAGCACGGATCCCGCCGCCGATCTGATCGCGCTGATGGGATCGCCCGATATCGCCAGCCGCCGCTGGATCTGGGAGCAATATGACCATATGGTCGGTGCCGATACCGTCCAGCGCCCCGGCGGCGACGCGGCGGTGGTGCGCGTCCACGGCACCGAAAAGGCGCTGGCGATCTCGACCGATTGCACGCCGCGCTATTGTCATGCCGATCCGTTCGAGGGCGGCAAACAGGCGATCGCCGAATGCTGGCGCAACCTGACCGCCGTCGGCGCGACCCCGCTCGCCGCGACCGACTGCCTGAACTTCGCCAACCCGCAGCGGCCCGAGATCATGGGCCAGCTCGTCGGCTGCATCGAGGGGATGGCCGAGGCGTGCGCCGCGCTCGACTTCCCGATCGTCAGCGGCAACGTCAGCCTCTACAACGAATCGAAGGCGACCGGCGGCGGCTCGGCGATCCTGCCGACGCCCGCGATCGGCGGCATCGGCCTGCTCGCCGATTGGCGCCGCAACTGCACGATCGCCTTCAAGGGCATCGGCGATACCGTGCTGGCGATCGGCGAGCGTTCGGGGCATCTCGGCCAGTCGCTGTGGCTGCGCGAGCGGCATGGGCTCGAAGGCCGCGACGCCGGGCCGCCGCCGCCGGTCGATCTCCGCGCCGAGCGCCGCACCGGCGATTTCATCCGCGACCAGATCGCGAGCGGCGCGATCACCGCCTGCCACGACGTGTCCGACGGCGGCATGGCGGTGACGCTCGCGGAAATGGCGCTCGCCGCCGACATCGGCGTGCTCGTCACCGAACCGCAGCCGTTCGGGATCGCGGGATCGCTGTTCGGCGAGGACCAGGGGCTGTACGTCGTCACCGTCTGCGACACCTGCCTCGCCGATTTCATGATCGCCGCGCACGCCGCCGACGTCCCCGCCGATCCGCTCGGCCGCACGATCGCGCGGCGGATCATCTTCGAGCTCGACGAGGGCGACTGGTCCGTGACCCTCGACGCGCTGCGCGAAGCGCACGAAGGCTTCTTCCCCAAGCTGATGGACAAGGCGGCGGCATGAAGTTCCTCCCCGGCACGGGGAGGGGAACCGCCGGCGCAGCCGGTGCAACGCTAGGACGGGATGATGTTAGATTGATCCACCCCTCCGCTCGTCCTGAGTAGGGATCGAGCCTGTCGAGAGCCCGTATCGAAGGAGGCGACGATCGATTTGCGGCAGTTTACGTTCAGATCGCCATATGGCCGATCGGCCCGAGAGGCTGTCCTGCTCAAGCTGAACGTCACCCCGGCCTTGAGCCGGGGTGACGGGAGTTCAACGTCAACAGGACAGCCTCTGGTGGAGAGCCGCCTCCACCATCCTGCGGATGGTCCCCCTCCCCTTGCAGGGGAGGAACTTTGAAGACCTCCGCTCTCCCCTTCGCCGCGCTCGCGATCGCCGGCATCTGCTGGGGCCTCGGCTTTCCGCTCGGCAAGCTGGCGCTGCGCGAGGCGGGGGCCGCGCCGATGGTCCTGCTGCGCTTCGCCGTGGCGAGCCTCGCCGCGCTGCCGTTCGCGCTTGGCAACCGCGAGGCACGCGCCTTGTTCCGATCGCCCGCCGTGCTGCTCGCGGGGCTGTTCTACGGCATCGCCTTCCTCGTACAGTTCGAGGGGCTGGCGCGGGTGACGGTGACGCTCGCCGCGCTGCTCGTCGGCGCGATGCCCGCGCTGGTGGCGATCGCGGCAAGCCTGATGGGCGAGCGCGTCAGCCGGACCTCGTGGATCGGCGTCGCGGCGGCGACGATCGGTGCGGCGCTGATAGCGGGCAAGCCGGGGGGCGCGGGCAGCCCGATCGGCGTCGCGATATCGCTCGGATCGCTGCTGATCTTCCTCTGCTGGCTGTTCACGCTGAAGCGCGCGCCGGACACGAAATCGCCGCTGGCGGTGGCTTCGGTGACGATCCTGATCGCCACCGCCGCAATCCTGCCGATCGTGCTGTTGCTGCACGGCCCGCCGCCGCTCGCCTTGAGCAGGGTCGCGTGGGGCGGCGTGCTCGGGCAGGGCCTGCTCTCAACCTTCCTCGCCACCGCCGCCTGGGGCTATGGCGCGGCGCGGGTGGGAAGCGCCAGCGCGGGGGTGTTCATCAACCTCGAGCCGCTGATGGGAGCGGCGATCGGCATCGGGCTGTTCGGCGATCCGGTCGGCCTCGGCGTGCTCGCGGGCGGCCTGCTGATCCTCGCGGGCAGCCTCGTCGTCGTGCTCGGCGAGCGCGGCACGCCGGGGGTCGCCGCGATCGCTGCCGCCGGACACGGCCTCCCCACCGAATGACGCGACTCATGGGGTCGGGCGCCACGCCATCCGCGAAGATCGCCATCAGCCCGTCGCCAGCAATTTCCCCGCCTGCGCCCGCGCCTCGTCCGTCACCTCCGCCCCCGAAAGCATCCGCGCGATCTCCTCGCGCCGCTCGTCCGCGTCGAGCGCATGCACCCCCGTCCGCGCGACCAGCCCGTCCGAACGTTTCTGGATCAGCATGTGGCGATCGGCGCGCGCGGCGACCTGCGGGCTGTGCGTGACGACGAGCAACTGCGTCCGCTCCGACAGCCGCGCGAGCCGTTCGCCGATCGCGCTCGCCACCGCGCCGCCGACGCCGCGATCGACCTCGTCGAAGATCATCGTCCCCGCCCCGCCTTCCTCGGCGAGCGCGACCTTGAGCGCGAGGATGAAGCGCGAAAGCTCGCCGCCGCTGGCGATCTTGACGAGCGGCGCGAAGGGCGCGCCGGGATTGGTGCTGATCTCATATTCGACGCGGTCGGCGCCCCCCGCCCCCCATGCGGCCTCGGGCAGCGGCTCGATCATGGTGCGGAAGCGCGCGGCATCGAGCTTGAGCGGCGCCAGCTCGGCCGCGACCGCGCGGTCGAGCCGCTCGGCC
>NZ_CAHJXD010000019.1 GCF_903644055.1 Sphingomonas bacterium
GTGGTCCCCGTGGCGGACGCGACGGCGGCCGGGGTGGTGGTGGTCGTCGCGGCGGCGGCGGCGGTCGCCCCGGCGGTGGTGGTCCACGTGGCGGAGGGGGCGGTGCTTCGGGCGCCAGCTCGGATCGGGCAAATGCGCCGGCCTTCGATCCGACGCAGCAGGGTGCTGCGCGCTTCGGCTATCTGGCGCTGCCCGAGCCGGTGATCGCGGCCGACGCCGACTTCAACCGCGGGGTCAGCGAAATTGAATTCCGCCAGGCGGCGTCGCGGCGCTTCGCGCTGCTGGACGCCGACCATGATGGCGCGATCACGCGCGGGGAGTTGCCCAGGCTCGCCAACTATCGACAGCCCCGGCAAGGAGGGAAGCCAAAGCCCGAACGCGACGACGGCTAGGTGCGATCAGCCATAGGTGGCGCGATGCTCGTCGATCTTGCCGTCGGCGAGAAGTGCTGCCTGTTCGCGCCATTTCTCCTGATCGATATAGCCGGGGTCGGCGCCGAGCTTCTCCTCCAGCGCGGTCTCGTTGGCGGAGGAGAGGTTGGCGAGATCGGCATAGCGATAGACGCCGACCTCGTTGAGACGCTTCTCGCCGGGGGCGCCGATGCCGCGGATGCGCCCGAGATCGTCGCGCGTGAGATCCAGCGTCGCGGCGGTTGCCACCGGCGCGGCGACGGGAGCGACCGTGGGGGCGGTGACGGGACGCGCGCGTTCCAGCTCCGCGACGCGCGCATTGGCGGTCTCCAGCGCCGCGGCATGCTCGCGATTTTCCTCGATCCGCGCATCGCGCTCTGCCTCATAGGCGCGGCGCCACTTCGCGCTGCCCGAACGCGAGATCAGCCCGAGCAGCCAGCCGAGCAGCAGGACGAGGAAGAGGACGACCCACTGGTTGGTCGTGAACGTAGGCATGGACGGGCTCCAATCGATTTTTCTGGCACGACGACTAAGCCGTTGCGCCGCTCCGTCAACCGTGCGGGATCAGCTCTTCAGCATGTTGTCGCTGATAGAGCAGGCGGCCGGCCCCAGGATCACGATGAACAGCACCGGCAGGATGAACAGGATCAGCGGCACGGTCATGATCGCGGGCAGGCGCGCGGCCTTTTCCTCCGCCTTCATCATCCGCTCGTGCCGGAATTCGGCGGAGAGCACGCGCAGGGCGGAGGCGAGCGGGGTGCCGTATTTCTCGGTCTGGATCATCGTCGTGACGACGCCGCGCAGCGACTCCAGCTTGACGCGACTGGTCAGATTCTCGAACGCCATCCGTCGATCGGTGAGGAAGCCGAGCTCGATCGAGGTGAGCGCCAGTTCGTCGCCGAGCTCGGGATAGCCCTTGCCGATCTCGCGCGCGACGCGGGCGAAGGCGGCGTCCACCGTCAGCCCGGCCTCGGCGCAGATCACGAGCAGGTCGAGCGCGTCGGGCACGCCCTTGCGGATCGCGGCGGCGCGCTTGGTGACGAGATTGTCGAGGTAGATGTCGGGCGCCTTGTAGCTACCGATCAGGCTGCCCGCGACGAGCAGGTAGCGCTTGAGCCAGCTCCACTCGCCGAACATTCCGAACGCATAGACCGCGAGGATCACGCCCCCGCCGATCGCGACGGGCAACACCAGGCGCCCGAAGATCACGGTGATCGCGGCATCCTTGGTGCGGATGCCGGCCTGCGCGAGCTTGATCTGCGTGGCGCGCAACTGCGTATCCTGGAGCACCTTCAGCGAGGCGAGGACGTTGCGCATCCGATCGGTCGTTTGGCTCTTCCGGGCGAGCGTCGCGCGTTTGCGCGTCGAGGCGGTGATGCCGGCCTTGAGCTGTTCGCGCCGCTCGTTGAGCGCCTTGACGCGCCGCGCCATCGGATCGCGCGCCACCACGCCGGACCAGACCGCGATGACGAACCCGCCAAGCATCACCGCCGACAGCAGGGTGGCGGCCAGCGGCATGTTGATCGTCGAGAAGAGGTGCATCGCCATCAGATCTCGAAATTGATCATCTTGGCCATGATGAAGGCACCGATCGCCATCCATACCCCGCCCGCGCACGCCGTGATCATCAGCCGCGGATCGCGAAAGAAGCCGCCCATATAATCGGGGTTGATGTACCAGATCAGCCCGAAGACGATGAACGGCAGCGAGCCGATGATATAGGCCGAAGCCTTGGATTCGGAGGACATCGCCTTGATCTTGAGCCGCATCTGCATCCGCTTGCGCAAGACCTCCGCGAGGTTGGAGAGCGTCTCGGCGAGGTTGCCGCCGGTCTCGCGCTGGATCGAGAGGCTGATCACGAAGAACTGGAATTCGGGCGTCTGGAGGCGATCGGCGCTGTCCTGAAGCGAAGCTTCCATCGTGCGGCCGATCTTCATCTTGTCGGCGATGCCGCGGAATTCGGTGCCGACGGGATCGGGAAGCTCGCGCGAGACGACGCCGATCGTCTCCGAAATCGGCAGCCCCGATCGCAGCCCGCGCACCAGCAGTTCGATGGCATCGGGGAAGCGCGTGATGAAGCGGGTCGCGCGGCGCTGGCCCGTCCGCCCGACGAACCAGTGCGGGACGCCGATCCCGATCGCGAGCCCCAGGAAGAAGGTCAGCGGCAGCGGCAGTCCGCGTAGATAGAGCAACGCCCAGGCGACCACGACGAGCGCCGCCGACGCGATCGCATAATGGGTGACGGTCCAATGCCGGCCGGTGGCGGCGAGGCGGCGCTCCAGTAGCTCGCGGCGCGGCAGCAGTGCCCAGATGCCCTGCTCGATCCGGCCCTGCCGGTTGGCCGAGATGCGGCGGAGCTGGGTTTCGACATTGCTGTCGCAATGTCGCACGCGCAGCGCCTCCAGCCGGCGCTTGCGCGCCTTTTCGGGCTTGCCGCCGCCGACCAGCAGCGTGCCGAGCATCAGCCCGCTGCCGAGGAAGAGGAGCAGCAGCATCGTCATTTGGCGGGCGGAATTTTCTCGACCTTGAGCAGCTTGCGGAAGTCAGCGAGGCGATCGAGCAGCGATCCGTTCTGCTTGGGCGCGGCCTCCTCGCCGATGAGCTGATCCACCAGCGCCCCCAGCGCCGTCCCCGCCTTGCTGGCGCCCGCCACTTCGATGAAGGGCTTGCCGAGCTTGGCGGCCTGAACCGCGGCCTTGGCCTCGATCGGCACGACGATGTCGATCGGGCGTTCGACCGAGGCCTCGAACGATTTGCGGTCGATTTCATCGAGCGCCCCGCCCGCGACCTTGTTGGCGACGAGCAGGACCTTGCTGGAGGGCGCATTGCTCTTGAGCCACGAAAGCAGCCGGATCGTATCGCGCGTCGCGGCCAGCGTCAGCTCGGTCACGACGATCGCGGTGGTAATGCCCTGCATCAGCGCGGGATGCTGGATCAGCATCTGGCGCGGCAGATCGACCACGGTGAACGGGAAGGCGTTGCGCAATTCCTCCTGCAACTGGAGGAAGGCGCCGCCATCGCCCGTCACCGGCGTATGCATCGGCGCTTCGGCGGAGAGCACGCCCAGCCGCGTTCCCGCCTTTACCAGCGCCCGTTCGAGAAACAGTCCGTCGATGCGGCTGGGGTTTTCGATCGCATCGGTCAGGCCGCGGCCGGGCTCGATATCGAACGATAGCGCGCCCGTACCGAAATGGACGTCCAGATCGAGCAGCGCGGTGTTGCGCATGTGGCTCTCCGCCATCGCCCAGGCCGCCGATACCGCGACGGTCGTGGCGCCGACGCCGCCGCGCACGCCGATCACCGCCGCCTGAACATGCGGCGTCTTGGCGGTCTCCTCGCGCCCGCGCGCATCGGTCGCCTGGAGCTGCGCCTGCATGATCGCTTCATGGAGCTGCTGTTCGGTAAACGGCTTGACCAGATAATCCTGAATGCCGATCGCGATCAGCTCGCGATAGAAACGGACGTCGTTGGTCGTGCCGCAGGTGAGCACGATCGTGCCGGGCTCGCAGACCTCGGCGAGCGCATCGATCTCCTCGAGCGGATCGGCGGCCTCGGAAAGATCGACGAGCAGCACGCTGGGGCTGGAGGAGACGGCGAGCGTCTGGATGGCATAGCGCACGCCGCCATTGTGGATGCGCTCCATCGGCCAGCCCAGCGTTCCCGCGGTGGCGCGCGCCGCATCCTCCGAATCGAGGTCGCTGAGGAAGGCGCTGAACGGATCGCGCAGCGAGACACGCGGATTGAAGGGCGCGTTCATCAGCCGCCTCCCTTCGCGCTGACCTTTTCGATGCCCTGCTTGCCCGTCGGCTGCATCTCCCGCCACGCGCGGACCGCGCGCACCGCGACATCGACGTTCGAACCGGTGCTGCTCTTGCCGTGGAGCAGATCGGCGGGATCGGCGATCATCGCCGCGAGATTGAGCGCGGTGGCGCAACCATAGTTGGAGGACTGGCCTTCATGCGCCGGGATATCGGCATCGCTCCAGTCGGGGCAGCCCGGCACGGTCGCGCCCGTCGCGCCGACGAGCGGCTGGTGCGGGGACACCAGGCCGCGATCGCCGGCGGTACAGCCGCCGAGGAGCAGCATCGGCAAGAGCAGGGTGGAGCGGAAGGGGAGACGCATCTTGGGCTCCATCAGGGCTGCGAACCGGAAGCGACTCCGGCCGGCGAAGGGGATGCAGGCGCGGGGAGCGCCGGGGCGGGCGAGGGCATCGGGCGGCGCGCGCCGCTCTTGCCGTCATAGCTCTTGTCGCCGAGGATCCGCTCGGCCGTCGTCGCCGAACGATAGCCGTCGGTGGGCAGCGCGATCTGGTTGGCGTCCACCGGCTTCACGATATAGGGCGTGACCACCACCACGAGCTCGGTCTCCTGCTTGCGGAAACCGTTCGAGCGGAAGAGCGCGCCCAGCACGGGCAGATCGCCCAGGATCGGCGCCTTGTCGGTGCTGTTGTTGTGATCGTTCTGGAGCAGGCCGCCGATTACGAAGCTCTGCCCCGATCCCAGCTCCACCGTGGTATCGATCCGGCGCGTGGTGAGCGCGGGGATCGTGAAGCCGTTGAGCTTGACCGAACCCGAGTCCGAAAGCTGCGACACTTCGGGGCGGACGCGCATCGAGATGCGGCCGTTGGACATCACCGTCGGCGTGAAAGACAGGCTGACGCCATATTGCTTGAAGTCGACCGAGACGGTGCCGAGCCCCTGGCTCTGCGGGATCGGGATCTCGCCGCCGGCGAGGAAGCTCGCGGTCTCGCCCGACATTGCGGTGAGGTTGGGCTCGGCGAGCGTCGTCACCAGACCGTCGGTTTCTGCGAGATCGAGCACCTGGCGGATATCGACGCCGAGCAGCTTGCCGCCGAGCGCCAGCGTGGTGCCGACGCCGCTGTGCGTGAACTTGCTGAGATCGTCCGAGATCGCGCCGGAACGGCCCTGCGCGAGGCCGAAGATGAAGCCGCCCGTGCCGTCCGCCGTCTTATAGTTGAGGCCGATCGAGCGCGAGACGCTGCGGCTCACCTCGGCGATCTTGACCTGGAGGCTCACCTGCTGCGGTGTCGCTATCTTGAGATGGTTGAGGATCTGGCAAGCGCCGCCGGTGTAGAGCTCGGCGAGGTGTTGCGCTTCCTCGGCATCCTTCGGCGACAGCACCGTGCCCGTGAGCAGCACGATGTTCGCGCCCAGGGGCACGACATTGATGTCGTTTTCGGGCATCGCCGCGCGCAGCATCGCGCCGACGCCGGCGATATTGTTGCCGACGCGCACGCTCGACGACCAGACGACGGCGCCCGAGCGGTCGGTCGCGAAGATGCTGGTCTCGCCCGCCGCCTTGGCGAACAGATAGACCTGGGTCGGGCTCTTGACGTTGACGTCGGCGATCTTCTCGTCGGCGACGAACAGGCCCGATATCGCGCGGGGCAGGCGGATCAATTGGCCGCTGCCGATAGAGAGCGTGATCGCTCGCGCCGGCAGTTCGGCGTGCACGGCCGCCGCGCCGACGGTGCCGGGCACCATCACCGAAGAGGCATCGGCGGTGGCGATCGCCACGGCGGGGCCCTGCTGGGTCGGCGCAGGAGCGGCATCGGCGGGAAGCGTCGCCACGGGAAGCGACATCGCGGCGGCGAGCAGTACGCCACGGGAGACGGTGATGCGCATCAGTTCAGTCCCCCCACGAGCGTCTCGGTGATGGCTTGGCCGCGTGCGATCGTGACGCTCGTGCCTCGGGGGCGGTAGGTTTGTGCCGGTGCTGAGGGAGCCGGCGCCGAGATCGTCGGCGCCGAGGCTTTTCCCGGGACGTTACTCCGCTGGAAGCGACTGACGTCGGCGCCCGTCGTCACCGTGTCGCTCTCGATCGGGCGCGCGGCGACCTGGAGCAGCATCTGCTTTTCGGCCTTGGACATGTCGCCGTCGGGCACATCGATCTCACCCGCGGCGATCTGGCGTTCCAGTTCCATGCGATCGTCGGCGATCGGCCGGAGCGCCAGCGACAAGGCACCAAGCGCCTGCGCGACCGCGATCTTCTCGGTGATCTTGGGGGTCGCCTCGATCGTGACGTTGGAGAAGGTGGTGACCTGAGTCTTGCCCGCCTCGTCGACCGTCTTGTCGGTGCGCTGATCGGTGGCGAGGACGCGGAGGTTCTGGACGATCGTCTCGGTGGCGCGGAGCGGTGTGCCGTCGCCGCCGCCCGCGACGGTCTGCGTGAGCAGGAGATCGACTCGGTCACCCGGGAATACGAAGCCCGCGACGCCGCTCTGCGCGGAAACCGAAACGGTTACGGCGCGCATTCCCGGCCCCAGCGCTGCGGCGAGAAAGCCGCGATCGCCCGGCTTGACCAATGCGCCTTGCGTGAGCGGCTGTCCCGCCGTGACGGGATAGCGGACTACCGAGCCCGTCAGCGTCTGGGCATTCTGTGCCCCGCGCAGGAAATAGGCCTTCTCGACCAGATCCTTGGGCCAGGGCTGATAGCGAAAGGCATCGGGCGTGAGGATCGTACCCGGCGCCAGCGTGCGGATCGCCACCAGGACTTCGGGACCGGTCGATACGGGCGGAGCAGACGGCGTCGCCGCGGAGGCGGGAGCGGTCGGCCCGCCGCTGACCAGATTGCGCGCGAACAAGGCGCAGACGAGCGCGAAGACCAGCGCTCCCGCCATCAGCAACACCTTGCGAGGATTCATCGAATCATGCCCTTCACTCGCTCACACAGCGGGAGCGCGAGGGATCATGCGGCGGCTATGGTTAAGATATCGTTCGTCATGATCAGCAGGGCGGCGCCGGCGATCGCGACGCCATAGGGTATCTCGGGCCGCTCCTCACTGCCGCGCGCGAGCTTGATCGCGAGCATCGCGACGGTGAGGATGCCGCCGCCGATGCTCATCAGCATAATCAGCTTGAGAAGCAGCCCGACGGGGAGCCACAGCGCCAGCGCGGCGATCAGCTTGACGTCGCCGCCGCCCATCATCCCGAGCGCGAAGGCCAGCCCGAAGAGCAGCAGCATCAGCGCGGCGCCGGCAAGCTGAAGGCCGGCACCGGCCACGCTCAGTCCGCTGGCCACCCACCAGGCCAGGCCGAGCAGCGCCACCGCCAGGTTGAGCCGATTCGCGATCGTGCGGCTGCGCAGATCGGTAACGATCGCCGTGACCAGCAGCGCCGCCAACAGCGCCAGCAGGATGATCTGTGCGGGGTTCACGCATCCGAGCCTAGACGCGAGGCCTTGCGAAACCGTAACCGGAACGGATGACCGGGCGCACCACCGATATCGCGATCATCGGCGCCGGGATCGCGGGCGCCAGCCTCGCCGCCGCGATCGGCGATCGCGCACGCGTGCTGCTGATCGAGGCGGAGACGCATCCGGGCTATCATTCGACGGGCCGATCGGCGGCCTTCTGGTCCGAAAGCTATGGCGGTCCCGTCGTGCAGCCGCTGACCAGCGCTTCGGCGGACGGGCTCGCGCCTTATCTCCGCCCGCGCGGCTGCCTGCACATCGCGGATGCGGAAGGCGAGGCCGCGCTCGATGCGCTGGCGGCCGATTTTTCCGGGCGGGCGCCTGTGCTGGAGCCCGTCGATCGGCTCGCGCTGCACGCCTGGCTTCCCGGCCTCGCGCCGCGTTACGCCCGCGCTTTGTCCGAACCGAGCTGCCAAGATATCGATGTCGCGGCCTATCATGCCGATCTGCTGGCGAGCGCGAGGCGGGCGGGGGCGAAAATGCTGACCGACGCCGAGGTCATGAATATCGAGCGGAAGGGCGCGACTTGGCGCCTTTCGACCCGCGCGGGCCCGGTACAAGCTGCCTGCCTCGTCGATGCCGCAGGCGCCTGGGCAAGCAGGATCGCGGCGCTGGCGGGTGCCTCGCCGATCGCCGTGACGGCCTACCGCCGCACCGTGATCCAGCTCGTCACCGAGCCGGCGGCACCCGCCGATCTGCCGCTGATCATGGACGCATTGGAGCGCTTCTACTTCAAGCCCGAGGCGGGCGGGCGGCTCTGGCTGTCGCCGCACGACGAGAGCGAATGCGTCGCGCAGGATGCCGCCCCCGAGGAGATCGACGTCGCAACCGCGATCGATCGCTTCGAGCAGGCGATCGATTGGCGGGTCGTCAAGCGTGAGCGCGCCTGGGCAGGGCTGCGCAGCTTCGCGCCGGATCGCGCGCCGATCTACGGTTACGATCGCGCGGTGCCCGGCTTCTTCTGGTTCGCGGGGCAGGGCGGCTTCGGCATCCAGACCGCTCCGGCCGCGGCGGCGATCGGCGCGTCCCTGCTGCTCAATGCGCCGCTCCCGCCGAGCGTCAGCCATATCGACGTCGCCCGCTACGGGGCCGAGCGCTTCTCCGGCTGAAGCCTAAGGCAGGATCGCGAGTATTTCGATGGCATCTTCCCTGCCGCCGAACGGCAGCTTCTCGCCGACCCCTGCGCCGATCAGCGCGCGGGCCAGTGGTGCCGTGAACGCGATCCGCGCCGCAGCGGGATCGGCTTCATCATGTCCAACGATCTCAATCGTCTGTTCCTTGTCGTTTGAACGAAACCTCACTCGCGAGCCGAAGGCGATTTCGTTATCCGACGAAGTTTGCGCCAGACGCGCAGTAGCCAGGCGCTGCCGCCAATAGCGCAGATCGCGCGCGCGTTCGGCGGCCGACGCTTCATCGCCGCCGTCCGCGGCCTCCAGTTCGGCGACGCGCGCCTGTATGAGCAAAAGCCCGCGCGACGTCACGAGGTTGGGGCCGGGCGGGATCGGCAGTTCGAAGCGCGGCTCCTTATGCTCCTCGTCGCTCTCGCGCCGGAATGCGACACTCATCCCTGATCTCCTTTCACGGAGAACGGACGGGCCGGTGCGGGGCTCCGCATCGCCGCCAATGCGGCCGCGCTCGCCAGCCGATCGGCGCGTTCGTTGTCGGGATGACCGGCGTGGCCCTTGACCCATTGCCATTCGATCCGGTGCGGCGCCGCCGCCTCGACCAGAGCGCGCCAGAGATCGGCATTCTTGACCGGCTGCCTGGCGGCGGTGCGCCAGCCGTTGCGCTGCCAGCCCGCGAGCCATTTGGTGAGCCCGTCCATGACGTAGCGGCTGTCGGTCGAAAGCGTGACGCGGCAGGGGCGCTTGAGCGCGGAGAGCCCCTCGATCGCCGCCGTCAATTCCATGCGGTTGTTGGTCGTGGCGCGCTCGCCGCCGGAGATTTCCTTCTCCTTGCCGCCCGAGCGAATCACCGCGCCCCAGCCGCCCGGACCGGGGTTGCCCTTGCACGCGCCATCGGTGGCGAGCTCGACATGCGCGAGCTCGCTCATCGAAACAGCACCGTACCCGCGTCGCGGTAGAAAGCCAGGCGGCGCGTGTAAGCGAGGGGATCCTTGCGCGTGACCAGCGCATCGGCGGGCGTGTTGAGCCAATCCCACGCGCGGGTCAGCGCGAAGCGGATGCACGCGCCCATCGCCAGCGTCGGCAGGATCGCGCGATCCTCGGCGGACAAGGGGAAGCCTTCCGCATATCCGGCGAGCAAAGCCGCGCTGACACCGTCGTCATAGCGCGCGCCGCTCGGATCGAAGCACCAGGCCGAATGCATGATCGCCAGATCGTAGAGCCGCAGATCGGAGCAGGCGAAGTAAAAGTCGATCAGCCCGGTGACGGCATCGCCCCGCATGAGGACGTTATCGGGAAACAGATCGGCGTGAATGACGAGCCGGTCCCCCGAAAGCGGCCACGCCGGCAGCACCGTATCGAGCCCGCGTTGCAGCGTCGCCCGCAAATCGGGATCGATCCCGTCGAGATCGGGTCCGCAGCGTGCGAACAGCGGCGCCCAGGCCCGATGGCCCAGCGCGTTGGGCCGTTCGGGCGCGAAATCGGCGAGCGAGCGATGCATCGCCGCCATCGCTTTCGCCGCGGCCCGCGCCTGCGCCGGGGTCGGGCGGGTCAGCGAGACGCCAGGCAGGAAACGGATCAGGCAGGCGGGGCGCCCCTCCAGCACATGGATCGTCCGGCCCTCGCAATCCGCGACGGCGGGCGGAACGGGGTTGCCGCGCGCCGCGAGATGATCGAGCAAGGCGAGGAAGAAAGGCAGGTCGCCCGCGGCCACGCGCTTCTCGTACAGCGTCAGGATGAAGCGGCCACCGCTGGTATCGACGAGGTAATTGCTGTTCTCGACGCCCTCGGCGATGCCCTTGGCCGACACCAAAGTGCCGACATCGAATCGCGTCAGGAACTCCGCCAGCGCTTCGGCCGGAACATGCGTGTAAACCGCCATCTCGCTCAGCCGTCCGCCCCGCAGTCCATCGCATCCCCCTATGCGCTCGCTTGCTTCGGCGAAAGCCGCTTCCTATGGAGCGACACCCGCTCATGGCGCTCGAGGCTGACACTTTGAATCGTATCCGATTGCTCCCGCTCGGCCTGCTGTTGCTGACCGCCGCCTGCGCGAAGGGCAAGTCCGATCTCGACGAAACGGGCGGCCTGCGGATCACGCGATCGACCTGCCCGGCGGTGGCGATCCCGACCTATACCGGCGACGTTTCGCTCTTCAGCCCGGTGCAGAGCCACGATGCCCGCGCGCTCGACGTCAGCGCGACGATCACCAATCTGCGCACCAGTTGCAACGAGACCGGTTCGCCGGTGAGGGTCGATGTGACCTTCGATGTCGTCGCGCAGCGTGCCGGCCGCGGCGGCGCGCGCGATGTCGTGCTGCCTTATTATTGGACGGTGGTGCAGGCCGGCACGAAGATCCTCTCCAAGCAGGTCGCCAACGTCCATATCCATTTCGATGACGGGCAGGTGCGCGGCATCGGAACCGCCGGTGCCGCGGCGGCGATCGACAAGGCAGCGGCATCGCTGCCGGCCTCCATATCCGAACGGCTCAATCGCAAGCGCAAGGCGGGCGATGCCGATGCGTCGATCGATCCGATGGCCGATCCCAAGATTCGCCGGCAGGTCAACCAAGCCAATTTCGAATTGCTGATCGGTTTCCAGCTCACCCCCGAGCAGCTTGCCTATAACGCCACCCGATAAGTTTCGGCGGGCGTTGACTTGGCTGCCCCGCCGCGCCATCCCTTGGCCGTCGCCGCCGGGCAACCGGCGGGCGGACGCGCGGGAGAAGGCGGGTTTCATTCCTCGATCGTAGCCGGCCCGGCCGGCGGATCGGTCGGGAAGGGGGTTCGCCGCCGAAGGAGCAACCGCCCCGGAATCTCTCAGGTCAAAAGGACCGCGCGGCCGCAGTTGGCGCTCTGGAAAGCGGGTGTTCCCTGGCGGGACGCCCCACCGAAGGGGTAAGCGAAGAGGCAGCACCTCGACGCGAAAGCTCTCAGGTCCCGTGACAGAGGGGGCAGCGATCCGAGCATCGGCATCAGCCGATGCCAGCGGGCGTTGCACTTGCCGGGGATTTGAGCCGATGAGCGAAGACGAAGCGCCCGAGACGATCGAGACGCTGCCGCTCGATGGCTGGCATCGCGGGCAGGGCGCGCGGATGGTGCCCTTCGCGGGCTATCACATGCCGATCCAATATGAAGGCATCATCGCCGAACATCTCTGGACGCGCGAAAGCGCGGGCCTGTTCGACGTCAGCCACATGGGCCAATTGACGATCTCGGGCGAGGGCGCGGCCAGCGCGCTGGAAGCCTCGCTGCCCGGCGATATCGAGGGGCTGGCGCCCGGCAGGATGCGCTATTCGGTGCTGCTCGGCGACGAGGGCGGCATCCTCGACGATCTGATCGTAACGCGGCTGCCGTCCGCAAACCCGTTCGAGGAGGCGGAGGGCGGCTTCTACATGGTCGTCAACGGCGCGACCAAGTGGGACGATATCGCGACGCTACACGAGCGGCTGCCCGAAGAGGTGACGCTCAACCATCGCGACGAACAGGCGCTGCTGGCGTTGCAGGGGCCGAAGGCGGTGGACGCACTTGCGCGGCTGGCACCCGGTGTCGCGGCGTTGAGCTTCATGGAGGCGGGCGCCTTTACGATCGACGGTGTGCCCGCCTGGGTGAGCCGATCGGGCTATACGGGCGAGGACGGCTTCGAGATTTCGATCCCGGCCGATGCCGCCGAGGCGGTGGCGGCGGCGCTGGCCGCGCAGCCCGAGGTCAAGCCGATCGGTCTCGGCGCGCGCGATTCGCTGCGGCTGGAGGCGGGGTTGCCGCTCTATGGGCACGATCTCGACGAGCGGGTCGATCCGATCTCGGCGGGGCTCGGCTTCGCGATCTCGAAGCGGCGGCGGAGCGAAGGCGGCTTTCCCGGCGCGGACAAGACGCTGGGCTTCCTCACGGATGGGCCGCCCGCCAGGCGGATCGGCCTGACGATCGAGGGCCGCCAACCGGCGCGCGAGGGCGCGCAGATCTACGATGGCGACAAGGTGGTGGGCACGATCACCTCGGGGGGATTCAGTCCCAGCCTGCAAGTGCCGATCGCCATGGGCATGGTGAGCGCCGGGCGCGCCGTACTGGGCACCGCGCTGGAGATCGAGGTGCGGGGCAGGCGCCTTGCCGCAACGGTCGCCGCAATGCCCTTCGTCCCCCACCGCTATCACCGCAAGGGAGCCTGATCCGATGCCGACCTATTTCACCAAGGACCATGAATGGATCGCGGTAGAGGGCGATAGCGCCACCGTCGGCATCACCGATTATGCGCAGGCGCAGCTCGGCGACGTCGTGTTCGTCGAGGTGCCCCCGGCGGGGACGGCGGTGGAGAAGGGGAAGGAGGCGGCGGTCGTCGAATCGGTCAAGGCGGCGTCCGACGTCTATGCGCC
Organism: Sphingomonas bacterium; assembly: GCF_903644055.1. GTDB lineage: Bacteria > Pseudomonadota > Alphaproteobacteria > Sphingomonadales > Sphingomonadaceae > Sphingomonas_I. Next base: position 13,113 of record NZ_CAHJXD010000019.1, read on the forward strand.
GGTTTCGGGCGAGGTGATCGAGGGCAATGCCGCGCTGGAGGCCGATCCCGCGCTGGTCAACACGTCTCCCGAAACGGAAGGCTGGTTCTTCAAGCTGACGCTTTCCAACGAGGGCGAGCTGGAAGGCCTGATGGACGCGACCGCGTACAAGGCTTTCGTGGCGGGGTTGTGATCGCCCGCCGGCCCATGACCGCACTCCGCCTCATGATGAGAAAGCCCGCCTGATGCGCTTCCTGCCGCTTACCGACGACGATCGCGCCGCGATGCTGGACGTGATCGGCGCGCCTTCGATCGATGCTTTGTTCGCCGACGTGCCCGAAGCGGCGCGGCTGACCGGGCCGATCGGGGGATTGCCGCTGCACGCCTCGGAGATGGCGGTCGAGCGGCAGCTCAAGCGCCTGGCGGCCGAAAATCTGGTGGCGGGGGAGGTGCCCTTCTTCCTCGGTTGCGGCGCCTATCGGCATCACATCCCCGCGACTGTCGATCATATCATCCAGCGCGGCGAGTTTCTGACCAGCTACACGCCCTATCAGCCCGAGATCGCGCAGGGCACGCTCCAGGCGCTGTTCGAATTCCAGACGCAGGTCGCGGCTTTGCTCGGCTGCGAGGTCGCCAACGCCTCAATGTACGACGGCTCCACCGCCTGCTGGGAAGCGATTGGCATGGCCCGGCGTATCACGCGGAAAAGGAAGGCGATCCTGTCGGCCGATCTTCATCCGCACTATGTCTCTTTATGCACGACGATGGCGAAGTTCACCGGCGACGTGCTGGAGACGGCGCTGCCGACGCTCGATGCCGACGCGCCCGCCAACGAACGCGCGCGGCTGATCGCCGCGATCGACGGTGATACGAGCTGCGTCGTCGTCCAGAATCCCTCGATCCTCGGCCATATCGGCGATTGGTCCGAGCTCGCGGAGGCCTGCCATGCGAAGGGCGCGCTGCTCGTCATGGTCGTCACCGAGCCGGTATCGCTGGGCGCAATCAAGTCGCCGGGCGAGATGGACGCGGATATCGTCGTGGGCGAGGGGCAGTCGATCGGGGTCGGCCTCAACTTCGGCGGCCCCTATGTCGGCCTGTTCGCTACGCGCGAGAAATATGTCCGCCAGATGCCCGGCCGGCTGTGCGGCGAGACTATCGATGCTACGGGCAAACGCGGCTTCGTCTTGACGCTTTCGACGCGCGAGCAGCATATCCGCCGCGAAAAGGCGACGAGCAATATCTGCACGAATGCGGGGCTTTGCGCGCTGGCCTTCACGGTGCACATGAGCCTGCTGGGTGAGGCGGGGCTGCGCAGGCTCGCGGCGTTGAATCACGCCAGGGCGGTGGCCGCCGCGGATCGACTCATCGCGCTTTCCGGCGTCGAGCTGGTTACGCCGAACTTCTTCAACGAATTCACCCTGCGGCTGCCTAGTGAGTCGCGCCCGGTGGTGCGCGCGATGGCGGCAAAGGGGGTGCTCGGCGGCGTATCGCTGGGGCGGCTCTATCCCGGCGTCGAGGCGCTGGCGAACGGGCTCGTCGTGGCGGTGACCGAGACGACCAGCGACGAGGATATCGAGCAACTCGCCGCCGCGCTCGAGGAGGCATTGGCATGACGATCAATCCGAGCGGCTGGCGGCCCGAGCAAAGCGCCGCCAACGACAGCGCCGACAGCCCGACCTTCACGGGCAACCGCGCGCTGATGCTGGAGGAGCCGCTGATCTTCGAGATCGGCAGCACCGCCACGACCGGCATCGACTTCGAAGATGTGCCCGCAGGCGGCAACCGTCTCGGCGGGCTCGAACGCACCGCGCCGATCGGCTGCTATGGGCTTTCGGAGCCCGAGACGGTGCGGCACTTCACGCGGCTGAGCCGCCAGAATTATGCGATCGATCTCGGGCTGTTCCCGCTCGGCTCCTGCACGATGAAGCATAATCCCCGGATCAACGAGAAGATGGCGCGGCTGCCGGGCTTCGCCGACATCCATCCGTTGCAGCCCGCCGAGACGGTGCAGGGGGCTTTCGCGGTGATCCATCTGGTGGGCGAATGGCTGACCAGGCTCACCGGCATGGCGGCGGTGGCGATGAGCCCGAAGGCGGGCGCGCACGGCGAGCTCTGCGGGTTGCTGGCGATCCGCTCGGCGCTGGAGGCGCGCGGCGATGCCCGCCGGGTCGTGCTGGTGCCCGAGAGCGCGCACGGCACCAATCCGGCGACCGCGGCCTTCTGTGGCTATGCGGTCGAGACAATTCCGGCGACCGGGGCGGGGCGCGTCGATCGCGCCGCGCTGGAAGCGCGGCTGGGGCCGGACGTCGCGGCGGTGATGATCACCAACCCGAACACCTGCGGGCTGTTCGAACCCGAACTCAAGGCGATCGCCGATGCGGTGCATGCGGCGGGCGCTTTGGTCTATTGCGACGGCGCCAATTTCAACGCGATCGTCGGCAAGGTCCGCCCCGGCGATCTCGGCGTCGACGCGATGCACATCAACCTGCACAAGACCTTTTCGACCCCGCACGGCGGCGGCGGTCCGGGCTCGGGCCCGGTGGTGTTCTCGGAAGCGCTCGCCCCGTTCGCGCCGCTGCCCTTCGTTGAGAAGCAGGGCGACCTGTATGTGCTGATCGAAGAGGAGACGGCGGGCGAGCACCACGGCCAGAGCTTCGGCCGGATGGCGGCGTTCCACGGCCAGATGGGGATGTTCACGCGCGCGGCGAGCTATATGCTCAGCCATGGCGCCGACGGGCTCAAGCAGGTCGCCGAGGATGCCGTGCTCAACGCCAATTATGTGCTGCGGAGCTTGGAGGATCTGCTCGATGCGCCCTTCGCGACGAGCGGGCCGTGCATGCACGAGGCCTTGTTCACCGATGAGGGGCTGAGCGGCGGCATCTCGACGCTCGACATCGCCAAGGGGCTGATCGACGAGGGCTATCATCCGATGACGGTTTATTTTCCGCTCGTCGTCCATGGCGCGATGCTGATCGAGCCGACCGAGACCGAGAGCAAGGCTTCGCTCGATCAGTTCATCGGCGCGCTGCGATCGGTCGCCGAACGCGCGCGGGCGGGCGACGCCAGCCTCAAGGCAGCGCCGGTCCATGCGCCGCGCCACCGCCTCGACGAGACCGCCGCCGCGCGGAAGCCGGTCCTCACATGGAAGGACAGCGCCGAGGCGGCCGAATAAGCGTCAGGCCTCGCGCTTCGCGGCGGTCCAGAGCCGTTCCTTGGCGTCGAGGGGTAGTGCGGCGAAGCCGGAGCCACCGGCGGCTTCGATCTCGCGGAAGCGGCGTTCGAACTTGGCATTGGCAGCGCGCAAGGCCTCCTCGGGCTCGATACCCAGCTTGCGCGCATAATTGACGACCGAGAACAGCAGATCGCCGACCTCCTCGGTGCGTGCGGCATGGCCGGGCGCATCCTCGATCTCGGCCAGTTCCTCGACGATCTTGGCGCGCGCGCCGCCGGCATCGGGCCAGTCGAAGCCGGTCCGCGCGGCGCGCTTCTGGAGCTTCTCGGCGCGCATCAGCGCGGGCAGGGCGCGCGCGACGCCGGCGAGCGCGCTCGGATCG
>NZ_CAHJXD010000020.1 GCF_903644055.1 Sphingomonas bacterium
CTACACTCTTTCCCTACACGACGCTCTTCCGATCTGCACCGCCGCCGCCGATATCCTCGCCGCGCGCAAGGAGGTCGAGGCCGCGCAGGCGCAGCGCGGCGCCGCCCAGGCGCGCGTCGCCCAGGCCAACGTCACCGTCGGCTATCTGCGCATCCTCGCCCCGCTCGACGGGCAGGTCGTCAACCGCAGCGTCGATGTCGGCAGCTATGTCGCGCCCGGCCAGCAGATGATGGCGATCGTGCCCGACGAAATGTGGGTGACCGCCAATTTCAAGGAAACGCAGCTCGCGCTGATGCGGCGCGGCCAGCATGTCGATATCCATATCGACGCCTATCCGGGCGTGGCCTTCTCCGGCCATGTCGATTCGATCCAGCGCGGCGCGGGGCAGGCCTTCGCGCTGCTGCCCGCGCAGAATGCGACCGGCAATTACGTCAAGGTCGTCCAGCGGGTGCCTGTCCGCATCGTCTTCGACGGCGCCGAATGGCGCCGCTATGCGATCGGGCCGGGCATGTCGGTGGTGCCGCGCGTGAGGGTGCGCGATTGAGCGGCCCCTCTCGCCTGATCGCCATCCTCTCCTTTCCGTTCGCGCCGAGCGAAGCCGAGACCTGCCCTATCCCCGGCACGTTCCTCGGCCGCGCTCGGAACGAACGGTCCTAAGGCAGCTTCGGGATGGCTCAGCAGGGGTGGACCGACGCGCGATCGGCGGCGGGGACTCATAATCGCTGGCTGATCGTCGCGATCATCAGCATGGCGACCTTCATGGAGGTGCTCGATACCTCGATCGCCAACGTCTCGCTCACGCATATCGCGGGCGGGCTTTCGGCGAGCCAGGACGAGGCGGCGTGGGTGCTGACCAGCTACCTCGTCGCCAATGCGATCGTCATTCCGATCTCGGGCTGGCTGTCCGACGTGATCGGGCGGAAGCGCTATTATATGATCTCGGTCGCGCTATTCACCGTCTCCTCGCTGTGCTGCGGTCTCGCGCCCAACCTGGGGCTGCTGATCGTCGCGCGGCTGTTCCAGGGCATCGGCGGCGGCGGGCTCGCGCCTTCCGAACAATCGATCCTCGCCGATACCTTCCCGCCCGCCAAGCGCGGCCAGGCCTTCGCGGCCTATGGCGTCGTCGTCGTCGTCGGGCCCGTCCTGGGGCCGACGCTGGGCGGCTGGATCACCGACAATATAAGCTGGCACTGGATCTTCCTGATCAATGTCCCGATCGGCATCGCCTCTTTGTTCCTCGTCAATCATTTCCTGTGCGAGCCCGAGGCGCTGAAGCAGGATCGCGCGAAGAAGCTCAAGGGCGGGCTCCGGGTCGATTATATCGGCTTCGCGCTCGTGGCGCTGGGGCTCGGCTGCCTCGAACTCACGCTGGATCGCGGCGAGCGGGACGATTGGTTCAGCAGCGGCTTCATCATCGCGACCTCGATCATCTCGGTCGTCTCGCTGGTCTCGCTCGTTTTCTGGGAGCTGGCGCGCAAGGATCCGATCGTCGACATCCGGATGCTCGGCAACCGCAATTTCGCGATCACGACGCTGTTCATGATGACGACGGGCGTCGTGCTGTTCGGCACCACCGTGCTGATCCCGCAGATGCTGCAACAGGTGCTCGGCTATACCGCGACCAACGCGGGGCTCGCGCTCACCACCGGCGGCCTCGCGACCCTGATCGCGATGCCGATCGCCGGCCAGCTCGCGGGGCGAGTCGATACGCGGATGCTGCTGATCCCCGCGCTGCTGATGCAGGCGGTGGCGCTCTATTACATGACCGGGTGGAACACCCAGATCAGCTATGGCGATGCCTCGTTCGGGCGGCTGCTTTCGGCGGCGGGCCTGCCCTTCCTGTTCGTGCCGATCTCGATCGCCGCTTATGTCGGCCTGCCCGCCAACAAGACCAACGAGGCGTCCGCCTTGCTCAACGTTTCCCGCAACCTCGGCGGCAGCATCGGCATCTCGCTGGCGCAGGCGGCACTGATCGAGCGCGGGCAGGTCCACCAGAGCCGGATCGTCGAGGGGTTGAACCCGCTCAATCCCGATTACGTCCAGGGCCTCGATCAACTGACCCAGTCCGTCGGCACGGGCGGCACCGATGCCGCGCTGGGCACGCTCCTCGGCCAGATCGGGCAGCAGGCGCAGATGCTGGCGTTCCTCGATGTCTTCAAGGCGATCATGATCTTCGTGCTGTGCATCGTCCCGCTCGGGCTGCTGCTCCGCCAGGGCAAGAGCAAGGGGCACGGCGCGGCATGAGGCGGGCGCTTGCTCTCGCGGCGCTGGCGCTGCTCGCGGGCTGCACCGTCGGCCCGAACTATCGGCCGCCCGAGGCGAAGGCGCCGCCGGCGTTCGGCGAGGCGCCCCCCGATCTCGCCGCGCAGCCGCAGCCCGATCTTCGCGGCTGGTGGCAAGGCTATCGCGATCCCGAACTCGATCGGCTGATCGCGATCGCGCTCCAGGAAAGCCCCGATATCGGCGTCGCCGCCGCGCGCATCGCCGAGGCGCGCGCGCAGCTCCGCTCGGCGCGCGCCGGCTTCTTTCCCGAGGTCGATGCCACGGGCGGGGTCAATTACCAACGGTTCAGCCAGAATAGCGGGATTTCGTCGCTCTCCTCGCTGTTCGGCGGCGGCGCATCGGGGGGTTCGGGAAGCGGCGGCGGCATCGCCGCGCCGGGCAACAGCATCAAGACCTATTCGCTGGGCTTCGACGCGAGCTGGGAGCCCGATCTGTTCGGCGGCGTCCGTCGCCAGGTGCAGGGCGCGCGGGCGCGCGAGGCGGCGGCGGTGCTCGATGCGCGCGACGCGCAGCTCTCGCTGATCGCCGAGATCGCCGACGATTATCTCCAGCTCCGCACGCTTCAGGATCGCGAGACGATCGCGCGCGCCGAGGTCGACCGCCAGACGCGCAACCTGCAGATCATGGGCAACACCGCCAAGGCGGGTCTGCTGCCGCAGGGCGATTTCATCCGCCAGCGCGCGCAGCTCGCCACCGCGCAGGCGGCGGTCGGCCCGATCGTCGCCGAGGGCAAGGCGCGGATGCACGGGATCGCGGCGCTGATCGGCCGCACCCCCGATGCGATGATCGCCGAACTCGCCGTGCCGCGCCC
>NZ_CAHJXD010000021.1 GCF_903644055.1 Sphingomonas bacterium
CGCGCGCGCCGCGACGCGCCGCATCCGCCGCGAAGTGCTGGGTTTCTATTATGGCTGGTACGCCAACCCGGCGATCAGCGATCGGTATATCCACTGGACGGGGCCGACCGGCAAGGAAGCGCCCGACGAGAAGCCGCCGCTCAACACGCCGCTGCTGGGGCTTTACGACAGCCACGATCCGGCGGTGGTGCGCCAGCATGTCGCCTGGGCGCGGCAGGCGGGGCTGACAGGGCTGATTTCCGGTGCCTGGGCGCGCGATGCCCGCACCGATGAATCGACTCGCCTGCTTGTCGCCGAGCTGGCGGCGGCGCGCATGAAAGCGAGCGTCTATATCGAGGGGCAGAAGAACGGGTATGACGGCGCGGTCGCCGATCTGCGCCAGTTGCTGACGACGCACGCAAAAAGCGCTGCCTGGCTGCGCGTCGGCAATCGGCCGGTGATCTTCTTCTACCAGGCCTCGCTGCGCGCACTGGCACCGGCCGAGTGGCGCCGTGCGGCGAAGCAGATAGCCGCCGAGGGCTTTCCCGAGCCGATCCTGATCGGCGATGTCGATCCGCGCCTGCCAACCTACGATATGCTCGCTGCGCCGCTCGACGGGACGCACATCTACGTCAATACAAGGGATCTCGCGGGCAAGAGCCCGGTCGAGATGCTCGCCTACGCCAAGGTGAACTATCCGCAGTGGCGCGCCAAATCGGCCGGCAAGATGATCCAGTGCGCGACGGTGAGCCCGGGGTACAACGACACCAAAACACCGATTACGCCCGCGCGCAATTATCCGCGCTATATCGTCCATCGCTACGGCACGGCGATGCTGGCGGCACAGTGGCAGGCGGCGGTGGGAACCGATCCGGACTGGGTGCTGCTGACCTCGTTCAATGCCTGGAACGACGGGGCCGAACTGGAACCCTCGCGCGAATGGGGCACGCTGACGATCGACGCCAACCGCCCGCTGGCCGAGGCATTCCTGCGGCGCGGCTGACGCTCAGCGCAGCGCGGGCCTCCAGGGCTGGCGTTCGGCGGCGGCGCGGCCATCCTGATCGGCGAGGACGATCGTCTCGCCATCGGCGATCATGACGAGCATGAGGAAACCGCCCAGCCCGTGCGGGAAGCGGCCCTGGATGCGGATCAACGCCGCGCAGGCCCCACCCTCGGAAAAAGCGCGCAGGATGATCGGACGAGCGCAGGCAAGCGCACCTATCACGTCCACGGGCTGCCCGGCGAGCCAGCGATCGCCGAGCGCCACCAGCGCCGCGGCATGGGCGGGCTCCAGTTCGGGATGCGCTTCGGGCGCGAAGCCCAGCCGCCCGCCGCGCTGATCCATATCGGCGTCGGCAGGCACCGATGTGACGGGTCGAAGTGGCGCCGGGTCGGCCCCCTCCCCCAGCCGCCACAGCCGGGTGATCCAGCCATCATGCAAATCGGCAAACAGCGCCACGGGCCGGCCCGCGGCATCCTCGCCGATGACGGCCTGCGACCGCGCCGTGCGGGCCTGTCGCGTCACGGCGGTGAACGGAGAATGGCGGCGCAGCATCGCAGCGATCTCCTCCTTACCATAGGCATCGCTGCCGAACCCCTCGAACGACGTATTCTGGAGGAGCGGCGACGGCGCGATGTCAACCCGCGCCAGCGCCAGCATATCCGCATTGCCGCTCATGCGCCCAGCCCGCCCTCGATCTGCCGGAGCACCGCAAGTTCATCGAATACGGTGATATCCTCGACGATATGGCCGGCGCGGAGGCGGTAATGCGAGATGGCGAGGATCAGCAGCTCGCGCGCACCGGGTAGCCCCCACACCCCTATACCCCCATGGCGGCCGGCCAGCGACCAGCGCAGCGCCACGGCGATGTCGCCATCGGGCAAGGGCCGTGCGGCATAGTGCTCGAGCCGGAAGCATGGATCGCGCAAGGGCGCGCGCAATTGCAGCAGCAGGCCGATCCACCCGGCCGGGCCATAGGTGCGACGGCCCGAGGGCCACAGCGCCTCGATCGCTGGCCAGACGATGGCTGCCGCCTCTCCATACAGATCGTGATTGAACGCGCGATCGAGCGCGGCGGCGATTGGGGCGGCGGGGTGATCCCCCGGCGGCTCGATCGAGGGCGTGTCGCGCACGCGAGCGCGCTCCGCAGCCAGCCAGCCGTGCCGTGCCGGATCGCCCTCGCGATCGGCCGCCGCCTGACGCCGTGCCAGCGCCAGCGGATCGACGCCCAGCATCCGTGCGAGTTGCAGATTGTCGCGCACTAGCCATTCGTCGACGATCAGATTTTCGCGGCACAAGCAGTCAGCGATCACGCGCACGCCGGTATGGGCGCCGCTCGCCGCGCCGCCGATCGCATCATGGCCGAGATGGGTCGCGAAGCTGACGATGCGGTGCGACGAGAGGAAGGTGCCCGGCGTATCCTCGCTCCAGATAACATCCTCGGCAATCGGGCTGCGATCGGGGGATCCGGCGATCGCAGCCACGGTATTGTCGATCACCGCATCGACTCCGGCGGAAAACCCGCCGAGTGTGAACACCGGGCAATCCTCCGCATAATGCGTGCGGCACAGCCCGATATTCTTTTCCTCCCAGATACGATGCGTGCAGCGCAAAATATAATCGACAATGTCCGAATAGAGGGGCTCGAAGCCGTCGAGCTGCTGGCGGCGGGCACGCGGTTCCAGCAGTTCGGCAATCGGCCGGCCGAACGGCGAGGAAACCTGCGGATCAGCGTCCCACGGCATCATGCTGCTCCTGCGCGCCGCCAGCCTGCCACCACCATTTCCGCCGCCGCCAGATCCTCGATCGCCAGGCCTACCGACTTGAAGAGCGTAATGCGGCGATCAGGGGACGGCACGCGATCGCCGCGCAGCAGTTGCGACAGGGTGATGATGCCGGCGGGATCGATCAGCCCATCGGCGATCGGCGCGGCAAGATCGCCGGCATCCAGCGCCGCCGAGCTGTCGACCACGATTGCGGCCGAGGCGGTCAGGCGCGGTTCTGCCTCGCGCATCGCAGCGGTATAGCCGCCGATCAGATCGAGATGCGCGCCGTCACGCACCATAGCCGGGGTGAGCAGCGGTTCGGTGGAAAGCGTCGCGGTGGCGATGATCTCGGCGTCGGAGATGGCAGCATCCAAGTCCGCGTCGGCGCGCGCGGGAAGCCCCTTGTCGCGGAGTTGCGCTGCGAGTGCCTCGGCCGCCTCGGCACGGCGCGCCCAGACGGCGATCCCGGTCAGCGGGAAGCTGGCCGCATAGGCTTCCGCCAGGGCAGCCGCGACGGCGCCCGCGCCAACGATGGTGAGCCTGCTCGCATCGGGCCGGGCAAGCGCGCGAGCGGCGAGGACAGACGTCGCGGCGGTACGGCGGGTCGTCAGCGCGTGGCCGTCGATCAGGCCGATCGTCTCACCGTTCGTCGCGTCGATCGCGAGCGCGACGGAGCGGAGCGCCCCGCCGGGCCGCGTGCCCAGCGCGGGGTGGACCGTCACCAGCTTGACGAGCGCCATCCCCCCATCGCGCGCGACCGGCATTACGAGGAGGTGCCCCGCCGGACCCGCCGCCGTCGCGCCGAGCGCGATTTCCGTGCGGCGGGGCAGTGCGGCGGATCGACGAAGGCCGTGTGCAGCGCCTCGATCAGCGCCGGATAGGGCGTGTGTAAAGCGACCGTGGCCGCGTCCAGATACGGTTTCAGCGTCACGGGCGGCTGCACTTCCATTGACGCCAGCCTAGACCGAAATCGCGATCACACCAAGCGGCGCTACAGCTTGGCGCTGTCGCCGATGATACGATGACTGCGCTTGCATTTATCGTTTGCGTAGGCGCCTCTCCCTATGGTCAAACCCCAGCGCGCCCACGCGGGTGCGGATGGGCAACCGAAGGAGCACAGGATGGGATCGCGGCGGATCGGGCGATGGGCGGTTGCGATGGCGCTGCTGTCGCCTGCTGCGGGCTATACGCAAGCAGGCCAGCCGCCTTTCTTGACATCGACGCCCGCCGTAACAGCCGCTGCGCGTGCGAAGGCGACGGGCAAGCTCACGCCCACCCCTTCGCAGGCCGAACTGCGCGCCTTGTGGGAAGGCGGCACGTGGAGCCAGGATGTCGGCCGGGGCGGCGGCTGGATGTCGGGATTCAAGACCTCGGCCGAATATGGCGATCCCGAATTCGTGCCGCCCAACATGGTGCCGCTTAAACCTGCGCCGATGGAGGTCTACAAGAATATCCGGCGCGAGATGGGACGCGGGCGGCAAATCTTCGGCCCCTATACGCAATGCCATCCGGCGGGCATGCCCTACATCCTCACGATGAGCGGCTATGGCGGCTGGGAGGTGGTGGTATCGCCCAGGGAGATCGACTTGTTCTACGGCAACCAGATGCAGCACCGCCGCATCTTCCTCGATGGCCGCCCGCATCCCGACGAGGCGACGACTTCGCTTTACAACGGCTGGTCAGCCGCGCACTGGGAGGGTAAGACGATGGTGGTCGAGACGACCAACATCCGGGGGAGCAACACCCAGATCGAACCGCATATTCCCAAGGCGGAGGGATCGTACATCATCGAACGCTACACGCCGGCCGGGCCGAACAAGATCGCGCTCGAGATGACCATGACCAACCCCGAGTTCACCCGACCCTGGGTCGTGAAAATGATGCTGACGCGGAACCCGAACGGCAAGATGATCGAAGGCATGTGCAGCGACGATAATCGCTGGGTGTTTCGTGGCGGTGAGCTGGTGCTCCTTGGGGCGGATGGCAATCCCCTGGAAAAGGCCGAGGATTGATGGCGACTGTGCAACGCCCGCGCCGCGAAGTGCTCGCTTTCTACTATCGGGGGCGCGCCAATCCGCAGTTCAGCCGCGCCTATAAGCGGTGGCAGGGGCTGAACAAGGAGGCGCCGAAAGAGGACCCGGTCCCGCATCTGCCGCTGCTGGGCATGTATGATAGCCTCGATCCGGCTGTGATCACGCAACATGCGGCGTGGCTGAAACAGGGCGGCTTCACCGGCGCGATCCACGGCGCCTGGTATCGCGAATTGTGGGAGGATCGCGGCGGCGGGCCGATCTGGCTGCAGGCGATGCACGATCATGGCCTGAAGGTCAGTTTCTATCTGGAGGGTCAGAAGGGCGGGGTCGAGGGTGCCAAGAACGATTTCCGCTACATGTTCCAGCAGGCGATGACCCACCCTGCCTGGCTGCGCGTCGACGGACGGCCGGTGATCTTCTTGTATCGCAAGGCGCTGCGCGAATTGCCGGCTGATGGCTGGCGTGAGGCGGCGCGGGCAATGGTAGCCGAGGGCCATCCCGAGCCGTTGCTGCTGGCCGATGTCGAGCCCGCCGATCCGCAATTCGATGCGAAGGCGGGCATGCTCAACGGCACGCACATCTGGCATTTCGCCGAACATATCGCGGGCAAGAGTCCGGCGGAGATCACCGCCTTCACCGACGAAGCCTATCCGCGCTGGCTGGCGAACGCGCCGAAGCGCATCCGCTGTGCGATGGTGATGCCGGGCTATGACGATCGCTTGATCGAGAACCGCCCCTATCCACGCCCGACGACCGATCGCTTCGGCACGGGGACGCTCGGTGCCCTGTGGTCGGCTGCGATCCGCCACGATGTCGATTTCGTGATCGTCAATTCGTTCAACGCCGCGCACAACGGCAACGAGATGGAGCCCTCGGTGGACTGGGGTACCTCCGCGATCGATGCCAACGCCATCTTTGCCCGGCGATTTCTGAGCGGTAGCAGGGTGTGACGACGGAAGGCGACGATGACCGCCTCATGCTCGATCGACAGTACCGTAGATCGTGCCACCTTCGGGCCGGTTGGCAGATCGACCGTCGAGGTCCGCCGCTTCCACTAGGCAACTGACTTCTGGTTCCGTGACACTTCGCCAGAACCCTCAGGCTCTCTTGACTATGCTGTATCGCTTGATGGGCCGCCTCAGTCGTCGTGGCGCTCCCGGGGTGTACCTGGCCCATGGCGCCTCCTTCCCAGCTAACGGTGAAAATGCACCATCAAAGCATGGGATCAACAGCTAGAGTCAGACTCGATCATGATTGCACGTATCCGGAGTGGTGGATGTAATTGGAGCATTCGCTTGGCGTGAAGCGA